>CAZNRF010000239.1:0-5756 GCA_964575075.1 uncultured Spirochaeta sp.
CGGCCCGGCGAGGCGATCTCCCATGACCGTGGTGATCCCGAGTTCGATGAGTTCCTTCTCCGCTGCCACCGCCGGCGATTTGTCGCTGTAGACCACCGCGATCCGGCCGGTCCTCAGATCTTCACTCAGCCGGGTGCCAATGCGCCGCCCCATCTCAAAGTTATTCGTTCCCACAAAGGTCCACGGCCAATCGTCGGCAACATCCTGTTCTATCAGTGCCACCGGGATACCCTGCTGGTCGAGTTCGTTGAGCCGGCGCAGCACTTCGTCGTTCTTGAGAAACGGGTAGATAATCGCCCCGTCGATGCCGGAGTACTGGGCTAACGCAAATTCTTGCGTATCCGCACCGATTGGATGAAAGCTCACCGCAACATCGTACCGACCGGCGGCGGAGGTTACACCGGCGCGGATCTGCTGGAAGTACAGTGTTTCCTGCTCCGGAAGAAACACACCGATGTGTTTGCCCCGTACCGCTGCCGTGCCTCCGGACTCGCCGACCGCCTGGGAGAGGGATACCATCGTCCGAATGGACTGCGTCATCGCCACCGAGAACAGCAGAACAACGGCAACCAGCAAAAACCGCAGGGAGTACCTCATGAGGGTACCGGAGCGCGCCGCAATCCGGCGAACTGCGACAACAACATGCCTGCGAGCAGTAAGGCACACCCCAAGAGAGCTCGCGGAGATAAGAGCTCCCCGAGGATCAACCAACCACCGATCGCCGCGAACGTTCCTTCCAGACTAAGAATGATCGCGGCGTGGCTGGGTTCGGCGTTTCGTTGCGCGATGACCTGCAAGGTGTAGGCGATCGAAATGGAACCCAATCCGCCATAAAGGATTGCCGGCGCCGCGCCCCGAAGGGCCGCCCCGGAGACCGGCTCGAAGAGGAGACCGATTCCCAGACTTGCCAGGCCAACAACCACGTACTGAACGAGGGAAAGCCAGAGGGCGGAATTGCGACGAGACATGTAGTCTATGAGCTGTACGTGGAGCGCGAAGAAGAATGCGCTACCCATAACGAATACGTCACCAGGGTTGATCTCCAAACCCTGCTGGACGCTCAGCAGGTACAGCCCGAGAACCGCAAGTGCCACCGCAACCCACCGCTCCGGTCCCAACTGCTGCCTCCGGCCGAGACCGATAATCGGTACCAGAACCACGTACAATCCGGTGATAAACCCTGCGTTCCCGGCGCTGGTATACACAAGCCCGATCTGCTGCAGACTGGCAGCGGCAAACAGTGCCAGCCCCGCCCATACCGCACTGCGCGACTGTCCCGCCCACCTCCAACGAGGTACCGGCGATCGCCACAGCGCCAGGGGGATGAGAACGCTCGCGCCTAAAAGAAACCGCACCCCGTTGTAGGTGAACGGCCCAATATGATCCATTCCGATTCGTTGCGCAACGAAGGCGAGCCCCCAGATGAGGGCGGTAATCATGAGAAGAGAATCATTGAGAAACGACTTGGACTTCACAGCGTTCAGGTAGACTGCTTCTTGATCTGCCGGGCGCGCTCGATCTTCTGCATCTTGCGGTAGTACTTGGCCTGCTTTTCTATTTCCATCTTGTCAGTGATGTGAATCTTGTTATCCAGCGCTTTGATCCGAGAGTTCTTGAGTAACTCCCGCAGCGCCTGCTTGCCCTCACCCATGGGCATCCCTACCATATTGATCAGCTCTTTGGTACCAAAATCAAACGTATATGCCTCACCGGACCGGATCGGCACCCGATGGCGTTCCAGTTGAATCAACAGCGCATCGTAGAGGCGCCCCACCGTATCCGTGAGGAGGGTATTGGCCAATTGCTTATAGATGAACCAAATTCGCTCTGCCAACAACTGGGTGAGACGGGTAATAATCTGCGGCTGGCTTTTGACCATACGGGCAAAGTTCTCTTTGTTTACCGCCAAAAGCTGCGTATCCTCATAGGCGATCGCTGAAGCCGAGCGAGGCTTATCTTCAATGAGTGACATCTCACCAAAAATGTCCCCCGCTTTGAGGACCGCCAGCAATACCTCGGTATCGTTCACGATCTTTGTTATCTTTACCGATCCCTTCTGAATGATATAGAGCTCTTTCCCCGGCATGACCTCGGAAAAGATCATCGTATTTTTGGGGTACTGCCGGGTAAATTCAGTCTCGCTCCCGTCAAGATAAACGGCATTGGAGTACGGCTGGATCTTCTCCAGACGCTCCCGCGCTTTCTCGATGTTGGGGCCCTGGGGGCAGTGCCTCAAATACTGGTGGTACGCGTAATGAGCCTGGTTGTACTGGCTTTGCTTGGCGTAAAATTCCGCGACATAAAAGAGGTGCTCAATATCCGGCTCCTGGCTCTGTTGGAGCGTGAGCCGCGCCAGCGCCTCATCGAGATACCGCATTCGCCGGGAAAACCCCTGGATGATCTTCATCGCTACCGGAGTATTATTAACGATGAGATCTCCGAAGTTGTCTTTGTGTACAGAAATGAGGCTGCAGTCGGTAAGCGCTTGGGCCGTCTCAATGTGACTATGCCCTGACATCGTGGAGACGACACCGAAGAAGTCACCGGGAGCGAGAATATTGCCCCCTTCTTCCTGCACCACCTCTACTTCCTTGCTGATCTGGACCTTGCCGCTGCGCAGAATGTAGAAGTGATCGGCGTTCTGCTTCCCCTCGACAATAATGTAGGCGCCCTTTGTGAAATTGACGATTGTCAGGTGAAGCGCAGTCGACATCTCAAGTCTTTCCTATTCGGTCCAGTATAGGTTCGGCTCCAGGGGTTGTCAATTTGAGGCAACCAAAGGAAATCCGTCACAGAACTCCGCTACGTGGGCACCAACTTTTTCGATGACTGAATCATCTCCACCGCCGTGGAGCACGTCCAATATAGCTTTCGCCACTACCTTCATATCCTCCTCCTTCATGCCGCGGGTTGTCAACGCCGGAGTTCCCAGCCGAATCCCGGAAGTGACCAGCGGGCTCCGCGTATCAAAGGGGATTCCATTCTTGTTACACGTTACGTTTGCACGATCCAGCATCTTCTCGGCATCTTTGCCGGAAATACCAAGAGCGGTCAGATCTACCAGCATCAGGTGATTATCGGTCCCTCCGGACACCAAGCGCAATCCACCGGCCATAAGATGCTCAGCCAACGCCTGGGCATTACGCACGATCTGTTTCTGGTACACGGCAAACGACGGCTGTAACGCCTGATGAAACGCCACCGCCTTTGCGGCGATAATGTGCATAAGCGGCCCTCCCTGGATTCCCGGCATCACCGCGGAGTCCAGGAGCTCGGACCATTTCTTCACCCGACCGGACTTGGCTGCGGTAGCACCGATCGTGTTCTCCGCATCGTTTCCTATGAGGATCAGCCCGCCGCGAGGGCCTCGAAGTGTTTTGTGGGTGGTGGTAGTGGTGAAGTGAGCGTGCGGCACCGGGGAGGGATGCTCCCCCGTGGCTACCAACCCCGCGATATGGGCCATATCCGTGAGGAAGAATGCCCCCACCTCATCGGCGATTTCACGAAACCGGGCGAAGTCGATCTGGCGGGGATATGCCGAGGCGCCGGCAATGATCAGGCGCGGCTTGTGCTCCCGAGCGAGGCGGGCCACCTGATCGTAGTCAATCCGTTCCGTCTCTCGGTCTACGCCGTATCCCACGATGGTATACAGCTTGCCGGAGATGTTTACCGGAGATCCATGCGTCAGGTGACCCCCGTGAGCGAGGTCCATGCCCAGAATAGTATCTCCCGGCTTCAGAAGCGTGAGATACACCGCCATGTTGGCCTGACTGCCGGAATGGGGCTGCACGTTCGCGTGGGCCGCGCCAAACAGCTGCTCTGCCCGCTCTCGAGCAAGATTCTCCGCCTCATCTACGTGCTCACAACCGCCGTAATAGCGTTTTCCCGGATACCCCTCAGCGTATTTGTTGGTGAGAACGGTCCCGGCGGCCTCGAGAACGGCTTCGCTGGTGAAGTTCTCACTGGCGATCATTTCTAGCTTCGTGCGCTGTCGCTGTTCTTCACGCTGCACGATCGCGTGAATAGCGGGATCAGACTGAGCAAGCGAGTTCATGTCGTTTGAGGATAGGGAAAAGGTCTGGGGGTGTCAATTCAATCGAACCAGCCGAACAGCGTGGGAGGCTGCCACTGGTACTGTACGTCATCAGGAAAGACACTCCCGGAGTACTCTGTACGCAGAATCCCGGGGGCCCAGTTCTCGTCCGGTCCGCGGGTGGACCCTGCGGGATACACCCGGGGCGACCTGTGGCCGTCCATGGAAAGCGTCACCCGTCGATTATCGAGGGTGCCGAAGGTACCCTGCTCCGCGACCTCATCGTAGAATTGAGCCAGCGAGGAGAAGTCGTCGTCGAGCATGCCGTCATCCACGGCGGGATCCGCCGGAATCCAGCCGACACCCGGTACGAGAAACTCTACCCACGCGTGGGGAACCGATCTTCCCCCATCATCGAGAAGAACCCCGAAATGACGTCGCGCCGGCACCCCGGCGGAGCGCGCCAGGGCCGTTGCCAACGTGGCGTAGGCATACGCCCCGGCAGCTTCCTCCGTCTCTATGGCGCGGATCGCATCTGCCGTGCCGGTACGATCCGGCTCCAGCGCAGAGATAACGGAGGCGTGCACGGCCCGGGCTATTTCGAGCACCGGCTCCCTCAGCTGAAGACCGCGGCGCAGCTCAGTTACGACCGCGTGATCCCGGGGTACATCTTCCGCAGCGCTCAGAAATCGGCGGTACGCGGTGCGAAACCACGGCTCCAGAAGAATCTCAGACTGCCGGCCCTCACTGATATCCCACTGCACGGTTTGGCGCGCTACCAGGACAACCCGGTCGATCCGCTGAACTTCTTCCGCTGGGGGGACCTCGTAAAGAGCAGCTGGGCCGCTATGCCCCGGTCGAGAGGGGACGTTTTCCCGTATAAGCTGCACCTCCGGCTGCTCCGGTAACGTCATTCCTCGGGGCATCACGACGATCAGTTCTTCCGATGGCGTGCTCACCGTCATCGCGGTACGAACCGCGAACTGCCGCTGCTCCCCATAAACCGCCTCCCCGCCAGGCGGCGAAACCTGGAGGCGCGCGTCGGTGGGGTGTTGGTTTATGGCAATGCGGTACGCCTGGGACGTGAGTTCATGGGGAAGTACGATTTCGATGCGCCGGTTGGACCACTCCAGCACCACGTCGTGGTCCGCACTGACGTTGTAGGAGGATTCGGCACCAATGAACGCGAGCTCTGCCAACGCCGAACGCGGACCGAAGCCGTAGCCTTCCACCACCACCGGCGAACCGATGTCGGCGGTTTCCGGCGTGATCGAGGTAACCTCCACTTCGTGGTCACGAGGGCGTACCGGAATGTCTTCTTCGGCGGTGACAAATACGGCATTGCTGGTGCCGCCGGAGGTGGTAACGCGGAGCGAGCCGCTCGTCGCTTCTTCGGGCACATCAAACAGAATGAGGTTTGGCGTCCACCGGCGAATATGCTCTCGCCCGATTGGCGTCCGGTCCACGGCCAGTCGTCCTGAGTCTCCAAAACCGCGCCCTTCCACCGCCACGGTGCTTCCGGACGCGTAGGTTTCGGGCTCTACCGCATCGATGCGAGGAGGCTGTTGCGATACCCACAGGAGCCCACCGGAGGCAACCAGGAGTACTACGACAACAATCAGAGGACCGCGAGGAAAAGATGATGATCGAATCAGGACTGATACCGCTCCACGTTGATCTCGAGCTCAATATTGAGGCGCCCGAACCGTTCCGTGTCAACCGG
>CAZNRF010000240.1:0-5743 GCA_964575075.1 uncultured Spirochaeta sp.
ATACGGGGGAATCACCCCGAGGCGGGTAGCAACGATGCCGAGGGGCGTCTGAAGAATGAAGAGAGGAACCAGTACGTAGTGGGCGGGGACCAGCAGGCCCATAAGAAAGAACGGGTACAGGTAGCCGGGGATCCGAAATCCAACCTTGGGGAATCCATACCCCGCCCCGAGCGCGAGGAATACGGTAATGAGGGTGGCCACGGCGGTGTATATGACGCTGTTGATCGTATACAGCACGAGACTGCCGATCTCCCAGGCGCGGGTGAAATTGCGAATATGGAATTCCGTGGGCAGGGCAAACACGTTGCGTACGATCTCGGGGTGTGGCTTGAGGGAGCTGTAAAACAGCCAGATGAGTGGCGCCAGCGTCAGAAAGGTAAAAAATACCATAAAAACGGTGGCAAACACTTTCCAGGCGATAACATCGCGATTGCGCGCGGAACCAACGGTAATATCAGACATACCGGGCCTCCAATTTGCGGAAGACGGCCTGCACGGCAGTGATGAGACCGAGACTCAGAAAGACGATCATCATGGAAACTGCGCTTCCGAAGCCGTAGTTGTAGTACTTGAACGTATTGAGATACATATAGATCGCGATCACTTCGGTGTAGTGGGCGGGACCGCCTCCGGTCATCGCGAAAATTAGGTCGAAGCTCTTGAGGCTTCCGGCAATGGCAAACACGGATGTGGTGAAGACAACGTTGACCATTTGCGGCAAAACCACCTGCAGAAGAATCTGATGCTCCCGGGCACCGTCAATCACGGCGGCTTCAATGACGCCGGGGTCGATTCGCTGAAGGTTTGCCAGAAAGATGATCATATAGATTCCCGTGTACATCCAGAGAATCACAAAGAGAATCGGCAGGATGGCGAAGGCACGATCCTCGAAAATCGTCAGAACAAATCGATCGTTCTCCGTAATGATCCGAATGAGCTGGGTGAACAGCCCGCGGGGAGAGAAAATCTGGTTCCACAGTTTGGCCACGACGATCGCCGATATCGTGATCGGCAAAAAGATCATCGTTTCAAAGAACGCGTGTCCCCGAACCATACGGCGGTAGATGATGTAGGCCAGGGCGAATCCGAAGGGGATCTGACCGAAGACGGAAACCGCCACGATGAGCAGGTTATTTCGGAGCCCCAGACGAAAGACGGGGTCGGCGAACATGCGGCTGTAGTTGTCCAGTCCGACGAACTGAGGCGTGCTCAGACCGTTCCACTCGGTGAATCCGGCTGCCAGACTAAACAGAATCGGAAATATTATTACGGAGGCATAGATAAGCACTGCGGGTCCTACCAGCACACCGTACGCCATTTTCTTTTCTCGGGAAGAGTTCATCGTTATCCTCAATTGACACGAAGGGATGGAGGGCCCGGTCATCACGGGACAAGCCGGGCCCTCGCGCTATTCAAGTCGTTCGATCAGCTACGGCCGGAGTCGTTGTTCTCGACCCACTCTTCGTATCGATCACCAACTTCCTGAGGTGTGACATTTCCAAACATCATTTCCTGCAGGAGGGGATGCAAGACACCCATGCCCTCCGCGTCCATCACTGCATCAATGACGTATCCGCCGGGGGTGGAGTTGAGAAAATCGGCAAGTTTCAGCGTGAGCTCCGGTGAATCGTCGGGGAGCTCAATGTCTACCGCCGGCAGCCAGCCCTGTTCAGCTTTGATTCGAGATCCTTCCGGGCCGGCGAAGAAGTAAATCCACTCCCACGCTGCATCGGCCATTTCGCCTTCGAGTTCGGCGTTCATGCCGAAACCGGTACCGGCCACGATCGCGGTAGAACCTGCCTGACCCTGTTCGTTCGGCAATTCCGGGAACACGTTGTACGAGACGTATTCGTACTGATCTTCCGTCATCTCACCGGTGAGATTGCTGGTTCTCCAGCCGCCATCGATGAAATATACCGCTTCTTCGGTGACGAAGTCGGTAAGCGCTTCACCGTAGGAGGCCTGGTTTATGCCGGGGCTGAACATCTCTTCTTCGTGGAGCGTCTGAATCACTTCTACGGCGCTCACAAACTCGGAGTCGCTAAAGCTGGCCTCTCCGGTTACCGCGCGGTTAAACCACTCTCGACCGGCGGTGCGTTCCACCAGCGCGCTCAGGAGGGTGCTCTGCATCTGCCATCCATCGGCGTTGTCCATTGCGATCGGAATGTAACCTGCATCGCGAATGATCTCACCCTGTTCCAGGAGTTCTTCCAGTGTTCGCGGGAACTCGAGGTCCAGTTCATCGAGAAGGCGCTCATTTGCAAACATAACGTGCGTAGCGGTTACCTGTTCCGGAAGTTCCCAGATCTCGCCGTTGGGTCCTTGGGGTGCCAATGCCGCCGGGGCAAACTCGTTACGGACATTTTCCACCCACGGACGGAGATCCTTGACCGCGCCACTTCCCGTAACTTCTCCGGTGCGCTTCCCGGGCCACAGGAATACTGCGTCCGGCAGTTGCCCAGCGATCGCAGAGGACTGCAGTTTGTTGTGGTACGGCTCATTGAACAGATAATCAAATTCAAGCCGAATATCAGGATTGGCGGCGTGAAACGCGTCTACCAGCTCCTCAAAGTTTCCCGAAGACGTGTTGTCTGCTAAATCCAGGTAGTGCAGGACTTCCAGCGTAATGACCCCATCATCTTCGGCAGCATCCTGTTGCCCTCCGGCAAACGCAAAGCTGCCGATCAACGTAACCATGGCTACTGCCACCAGCATTCGTTTGTGTAGCATCGTGCTACCTCCCTTTTTGTATGTCACGCCACCGGCGTGATCAATTTTTAGGATCCTCCCACAGGATCCAAGTTCAACCCACGTTCGGTGATCTGGGTGAGGACGCTTTCCCGCTCGTGGCGGTTGCGGATATCTCCCAGCGGAAAAATCTGATCCGAGAAGAGCCGGTCAAGCATCATGGTTGCCGCTCCGGCTACCACCGCCTGGTGTCCGTAGCTGGAGTAGCAGATCTCACACTCGACTCCTGTCTCATACGGCCAGTTTCTTCGGAGTTCTTCGTCTATGATCGGGGTCAGCTCTGTTCGGTACTTGCGGATATCGCCGCCAATAAAGAGATGATCCAGGTTCAGGACGTTGATAATGAGGGCGACGTTCCGGGCAAGTTCACGGAAGAGCTTGAGTCGAACGGCGGGATCAGTGGTGACCATTTCCGCTTCGGCGTCGGTGAGGGTAAACTGTCCCGAACCCTGGCCGTCCCAAAAGGCGCTGCGGAACTCACCAGCGGTGAAGCGGGACCCGGGGTAGAGCGTTCCATTGATCGCGATTCCGATACCCACACCGATGCCCCCGTAGAGATGGCGCCCGGACGCGGAGTGCCGCAACTGCACCAGAACATACAGAAAGTCATGAACCGTCTTCCCCCGATGGGCGGTGAGCTCACCCCAGGCACACGCGTTGGCGTCGTTCTCCGCGATAACTGGAATTCCCAGTTTCTCCGCGATTCCGGTCTGAAAGTCATACTGCTCGGTGAGTTCCATCGGAATTGAGCGGTAGATAACGTTCCGAATGGAATTGACCAGTCCACCCATGGCAACGCCGATGCCGACCAGGCGATCCCGCAGCTCCGCAATATCCGTGAGGAGCTCTTCCAGCAACGCAAGCAGATACGGCTCAAACTCCTGCCCGTTCCGAGGCCGGTCCTGCTCCCACTCGCGGACGAGTCCACCGGAGAGATCGTACAACACCGCCCGCGTGTAGTCCGGTTGAAGCTCAACACCGAGAACGAACCCGTAGTCAGCTTGGAGCTCGAGCTTGACCGGGCGGCGTCCTCCTTGGGGTGACGCAGCACCGTGGGCGATCTCCCGGATAATCCCGCTCTGGAGTAGTTCTGCAACCAGTGAGGAGACGGTTGATTTATCCAAACCCAATCGCTCGGCGATATCTACCCGGCTGGTGCCGGGGTGATTCCAGATTACGCGAAGGACGCGGGACCGATTCATCACCCGATTTCGCTTGCTCGCAGATGCCACCCGTGCTACACTCCTTGTTGGTTGGTTTTAAAACCAACTTCAGTCTTGCACGGGATTATTCCGGCGTCAACACAAAAATGCGGGAGTTTTACATGATTGATCTCAGCGGCGAATGGGAGCTCATCGATGAGACCGGAACCTACCAGGTGCCGGTGCAGATTCCGGGAGACGTACATTCGGCGCTCTCAGCGGCGGGTAGTATTCCAGATCCGTTTTTCGGTCAGAACGAGTTGGAGATCCAGTGGGTTGGACGGCGAGGATGGACGATGCGCCGTCGCTTTGCGGTGGACGACGGGCAGCGCCTCGAGCTCGGCGGTGGAACCCGTTATCTCCTCGAGTTTAGTGTGATCGACACCGTAGCAGAGGTCTATCTCAACGGCGTGTTGGTAGGGCGCAATTCCTCGATGTTCATACCGGTGCGGTTCGATGTGGGGCACGCGCTGGTGGCAGGTGAAAACGAGCTGGAAGTACGCTTCGATTCCCCTGAGCGCGCCGCGCAGGCGCGAGCAGAGCGGTTGCCGTATCCGGTGCCGCACCAGATCTATCCGCACCAGTCGATGCATCGAAATCTGTTACGCAAGGTGCAGTGCCACGGAAGCTGGGACTGGGGAATCGCGATGATGGTCAGCGGTATCTACGGTGAGTGCCATCTGCGTTCAGCCCCGGTTGACGATATTCGGGCGGTGTGGGCGATTCCCCGGCGGGACTCCACCAACGGCGGTGATTTCGACCACTCCGGAAGGTGGCACGTTCCTGTTCATATCGAGTGGGATCGTCCGGGACTGACCCCGGGGGATTGCCGGTATCCGGAAGATATTCCGGCGATGTCAGTGCGCCTTCTCGACCCAAAGGGTAATGAGGTAGCCGTGTCTCATATAGGATCACCCGCTGAGGATGTTCCACCCGAAGCGGTGCGCCTCGTGCGGCCGGGAGAGATCACCGTAACCCTTACGGTGGAAGAACCTGAGCTCTGGTGGCCCGCCGGCTATGGCAACCAACCGTTGTACCGTGTCGTGGTTGAGTGGGAGGGGGGTACGCGGTGGGTCCGTACCGCCTTTCGCACCATCGAGGTTGTAAACGCCGCCGATGAGATCGGTGGGAGTATGTACTTCCGGGTGAACGGCCGGGATGTGTGGGCGAAAGGCGCCAACTGGATTCCGGTGGACGCGTTTCCCGCCCGACAGACCGAGGATCGGTACCGCCGGCTCTTAACGGACGCCCACGCCGCACACATGAACATGATTCGTGTGTGGGGCGGTGGCCAATACGAGGCGGAGGTGTTTTACGATACCTGTGACGAGCTGGGCCTCCTGGTGTGGCAGGACTTTATGTTCTCCTGCTCACTGTATCCCTCGGAAGGGTGGTTTATGGAGGAGGTGGCCGACGAAGTCCGAAGTCAGGTGAAGCGTCTGATCTCTCATCCCTCGATTGCGTTGTGGTGCGGAAACAATGAGAACATCGGTGCCCTCGGATGGTTTGAGGAGTCCCGGACCAACCCGGGGCGCTACCTGATCGACTTCGATCGATTGAACAACGGGGTGGTCGCACGAGAGGTGCGCGCCATAGACGACACCCGCGTATTCTGGCCGAGCTCTCCCGCTGCGGGTGAGGGGGATTTTTCGGATAACTGGAACGATGACTCCTCCGGTGATATGCACTATTGGAACGTGTGGCACGAGGGAAAACCGTTCAGCGCCTACTACGAGGTGACGCCCCGGTTCTGTTCCGAGTTCGGCTTCCAATCGTTCCCCAGCGTCTCCACG
>CAZNRF010000241.1:0-5709 GCA_964575075.1 uncultured Spirochaeta sp.
AGAGTGTATTGTCCTTGGTATACACAAAATAGTCGGAGTCCGCCGACCACCGCAGCGGGGCCGAATCCAGGGACAGCTCAACCTGCCGGGAGATGGTGGTTCGTTGATTGGACTGTACATCGTGCAGGATAAGGTCGCCGTACGCCGGTGAGGTGGGCTCGAGATAGCTCAAGTACCGCCCGTCGGGACTGGCCCCTACGGCTACCGTCTTGCCGCTCCTCACTTCGCCGCCGTCTACAAACGAGGGAAACTCCGCCACCGGCGTGAAATGCGGTGTCGGTCGGGGTGGTTCAGCATTGCCCTCGATGGTACCGGGATCGTCATCGTCGCTAGCAGGATTACGAAACACACCAAAGCGATTCTGGATCTGGATACGCCCGGTATCACCGAGGGTCATGATGCGCTCAGGAAAGACGGAAAGGTGCTGCAACGTCCGATCCGCGACGTCGGCATGAAACAGCGTGCGGTGGGAGCCAAGCCCCGGCACGGTACTGGAGGCAGCAAAAAGCAACTCATGAGATTCGTTGAGCTGAAGGTCATCGAACGTGACTTGAGCCGCCGAATGAACCGTAACAAGTGAAAGTGCTATAAGCACAAGAAGTACGCGTTTCAAAGTCCTACCTCCCGGTGACGTTGTTGAATGTCGGCACGTTGGGATGTGGAAATAAGTGCGAATGTGCAAAAACTACGAGCAGTGCGCTGTTTCCTGGAGCATCCGGTCCAATTCCGCTTCCATGGCATCCAGTTCTTCCCGCAGTTCATCGAGCCGTTGGAGAAAGATATCGCGGCGCTGTTGTTCCATCTTTTCAAATGGTTCATCCAGCAGGCTATCGAGCGGTTCAGGTTTCCATGGTGTGCTTTCACCGGGTCCCATTACGCAGACTATAGTGATGTTACGCGCCGCGTGCAATGGAAAATGTTCAATACCGCCCGTTACCGGCGTGAACTGTGTGAGAAAGTCGGTTACACTGGGAAGTTGATGAGAGCACCGGCGACCCACATTCGGCTTCACATCGGCATTATGGCCGCAACTCTGGCCCTGGTACTGATTGCAGTTGCCGCAACCACAGTAATTATCCTTACGGTACCATTCGACACGTTCGGCCGGATTTCGGCAGCGGTCGTGGTAGTTCTCGCGGTGTCTATCCCGCTCGTCTCTGTGATGTCGCGATCCCTCACCCGTGTGATGAGATCTCTCACCGAGGAAGCTGAGCGGATCCGCCGATTCGATTTCTCTCCATCGGAGCCGATGTCCTCCTCCATCGCGGAGTTCCACCAACTCGCCAGTGGTTTCGCTGAGATGAAAAACGCGTTGGTACAGCGCACCCGCGATCTCAACGCCAATATGGAGCAGTTGGCCAAGATCATTGAGCTCAACATCGCGATCTCCGCGGAGAACGACATCAACCGCCTGAGCGAACTGATCCTCACCGGCGCCCGGGAACTGGCGGGAGCGGACGGAGGTAGTCTCTACTTGAAGAATGAGTCCGGTACTCATTTGGAGTTTCAGATCGTTCTCAACCAGACGCTGGGGTTTGCCCAGGGTGGGAGTAGCGGTGATCCGATTACGCTGCCCCCGGTTCCCCTGTACGCCGAGGACGGCACGCCCAACAACAACAACGTCGTGACCCACGCCTTCCATACCGGGGAGACGTTCAATATCGATGACGCCTACAACGCGGAACAGTTCGATTTTTCCGGAACCCGCCGCTTCGATGAGTCCAGCGGGTACCACAGCAAGTCCATTCTCACCGTGCCGCTCAAGCCCCGGGGCAGCGGCATCATCGGGGCGATGCAACTGCTCAACCGCATCGACCCGGAGACGGGAGAGATCGGCACCTTTTCGCCGGAGATTCAGCGCTTCGTGGAGGCGCTTTCCGCGGGAGCCGCCACGGCGCTCTACAATCGCGACCTCATCGAGTCGCAGAAACGGCTGTTTGATTCGATGATTCGCCTCATTGCCGGCGCGATCGACGCCAAGAGCCCCTACACCGGCGGTCACTGCGCCCGCGTTCCGGTGCTGGCGATGATGCTCGGCAAGGAAGCGGAATCGGTACGCGAGGGGCCGCTGGCGGAGTTTGCCTTTGAGTCCGACCAGGACTGGCGGGCGTTTCGTATCGGTGCGTGGTTGCACGATGCCGGCAAGGTAACCACGCCGGACTTCGTGGTGGATAAGTCCACCAAACTGGAGACGATTTACAATCGCATTCACGAGATCCGCACCCGGTTCGAGGTCATTCTGCGCGATGCCCGCATCGCACGGCACGAGGCGGTGATGGCCGGGGCCGACCCGGAGGAAGAGGATCGCAAGCTGGCGGAGATCGAGGCGGAACTCGCTGACGACTACGCCTTCGTGGCGGAGTGCAACCTGGGCGGCGAGTTTCTCTCCGAGGAGCACGTGGCGCGGCTCAATCGCATCGCCCAGCGCACCTGGATGCGCCACTTTGACGATACGGTGGGGCTCTCCTGGGAGGAGGCCAACCGTATTTCCGAGGAAGCGATGCAGGCGGCACGCTCTCTCCCGGTAGAGGAGCACCCCATCGCCGACAAGCCGGAGCAGGTCATTCCCCGGACCTCCGAGTTCTACAAGACGTATGAAGGATTCGGGTTCACGATTCCCGTGCCGGAGGCGCTCTACAACCGGGGCGAGCTCTACAACCTCTCCATCAGTCGCGGAACCCTCACCGCCGAAGAGCGCTTCAAGATAAACGAGCACGTCATGCAGACGATCGTCATGCTGGAGGAGCTGCCCTTCCCCGATACGCTTCAGCGCGTACCGGAGTACGCCGGCACGCACCATGAGGCGCTCAACGGCACCGGCTACCCGCGCCGGCTCACCGGCGAGGCTCTTTCCGTTCCCGCCCGGGTCATGGCGATCGCCGATATCTTTGAGGCCCTCACCGCCTCGGACCGGCCGTACAAACCGGCGAAGCCCCTCTCGGTAGCGATCGATATTCTCGGCAAGTTCCGCGACGAGGGCCACATCGATCCGGACCTCTTCAAGCTGTTTCTCACCAGCGGCGCCTATCGGCAGTACGCCGAGCAGTACCTCAAACCGGAGCAGCTGGACGAGGTGGATATCTCCAAGTACGTGTAGCGTCCGCCGGCCCCGGCAGCCGGCCGGCCCCAGCCGGCCACCGCGTTACAACAGCTCCGCCGCCAGTTCCGCCAGCCGGCTCCGCTCGCTCCGCGACATCAGTACGTGACCAAAGATCGATTGTCCCTTAAACGCCTCCACCAGATAGGTGAGTCCGTTGGAGTTTGCGTCCAGATAGGGGCTGTCGATCTGGAAGGGGTCGCCGGTGAGGACCACCTTGGCGTCGGCGCCGGCGCGGGAAACGATCGTCTTCACCTCGTGGGGAGAGAGGTTCTGCGCCTCGTCGATAATGATAAACTGGCTCGGCAGCGACCGGCCACGGATGTAACTGAGCGCTTCGAGCTCGATCGTATTGTTGGCGACGAGTTGTTCCGGCGTCTTCACGTTTTGTTTGTGGTAGACGCTCATAATGAACTCCAGATTGTCAAAGAGGGGCCGCATCCAGTGGGACAGCTTTTCGTCTTTGGCTCCCGGCAGATAGCCGATATCCTTGCCCATGGGAATCACGGGACGGCTCACCAGCACCCGCTTGTAGGTCTTGTCCTCCAGCGTCTGCTTGAGCCCGGCCGCCAGAGCAAGGAGCGTCTTCCCGGTACCCGCCTTTCCCACGAGCGATACCAGTTCGATCTCCGGGTTGCACAGAAGGTCCAGGGCGATGCGCTGCTCGTCGTTCAATGGACGGATACCCGCCACCGCCGGCAGCTTGTGATCCACATACTCCAGGAGCGCTCGTTCTTTGACAAAACGGCCGATGATTTCATCCTCGTGATCGCGATCGCGGAGCAACAGGTAGTGGTTGGGGGGGAGATCCTCCTGCCACTCCAGGAAATCGGAATCCCGCAGCTGCGCGTACGACTCCGGGCGGACATCGATCGCGGAAAACCCGGTATACAGCTTGGTGATATCAACCTTCTGTTTCTCGTAGTCCACCGCCTTGATTCCCAGGGCCGTCGCCTTGACGCGGGCGTTGATATCCTTGCTCACGAAGAACACCTGCCCGCCATCCTGCTGGACCTGCCAGGCGGTGAGGATAATCTTGTTGTCCGCTTTGTCCTCAAAGAAATCGTTGGGGATCTTCTTTGGTTGCGATGCCACCACCTTGAGGATGATACCGTCGTCCATGCGCACGCCCTCAGCGAGGTTGCCCTTCTGGCCGGCGGTGTCCAGAAACCTGATCGCCCGCCGGGCGTTGCGTCCCCGTTCGTCGGAGAACGTCTTCAGCCGGTCGAGCTCCTCCAGAACCCACATAGGCAGCACCACTACGCACCCTTTAAAGCTGAGAATCGCGTCCGGTCGGTGGATCAGCACATTGGTATCGATGATGAACGTCTTTTCCGGCATCTGAGCCTCCCTGATGGCAGCTTAGCTTGGAGGGTACTCGCCCTCATACTGAGTGTAATGGCTGCGGATGTGTTTTTCATAAGCGGTTAAAATTTCTGCGCATTTGGTGTACACCTATCAGAATGCCTCAACCGCTGATCGTCCAAGGCGACAACACGATCCTCCTCGATGTTCACGATACCGACGCCGATCGCGCCCGATCCGCGATCGCTCCCTTCACGGAACTTGAAAAGTCACCGGAACACTTTCACACCTACCGGATCACGCCGCTATCGGTGTGGAACGCCGCCTCCGCCGGACTGACCGCCGATCAGGTGGTGGCCGCGCTCAACGAGCACAGCCGCTTTCCCGTACCACCCCACGTGCAGGACAACATCGCGGAGCTCATCAGCCGCTACGGCAAGCTCCGGCTCGAGGCCAGCGATGACGAATATACGTTGCTCCTGATCGTCCCGGACAGCGATATCCGGGCCGAATTGCAATCGCGACCGGGCATTGCGAAATATCTCGGATCCCACGATGACCCGGAGACGTTCACGATCAATCTGGTGGACCGGGGCAGCGTGAAGCTCGAGCTGATACGGATCGGCTATCCCGTGGACGACCGGGCGCCGCTCAATCGCGGCGAGGATATTTCCTTCGGCCTCCGGGAGACTACCCTCAGCGGAAAACCGTTTCACCTCCGGGACTACCAGATAGAAGCGGCGGAAACGTTTTACGGCGAGGGCATGCCCGGCGCAGGATACGGCGCGGTGGTTCTTCCGTGCGGCGCCGGAAAAACGGTGGTGGGTATGGCCGCTATGAACCTGCTCAAGACAAGCACCCTCATTCTCACCACCAATGTCGCCGCGGTGCACCAGTGGATCGACGAACTGATCGACAAGACGGTACTCACCGAAGATGACATCGGCGAATATACCGGCCACCGGAAAGAGGTGAAGCCGGTCACTGTCGCCACCTACCAGATTCTGGTGTGGCGGGCGGACCGGGAAAGCCCCTTCCCCCACTTCGACCTCTTTCGCAAACATCAGTGGGGACTCATCATCTACGACGAGGTACATCTCCTGCCGGCACCGATCTTTCGCGTAACCGCCGAGATTCAGGCGATCCGCCGGTTGGGCCTTACCGCCACCTCGATTCGCGCAGGCGGGCCCGAAGAGGAGGTGGTTTCGCCGGTGGGCCCCCAGCGCTATGACCTAACGTGGGAGGAGGCGGGACAGAAAGGTTGGATCGCCCAGGCGGGCTGCTACGGGATTCGGCTCGGCCTGTCC
>CAZNRF010000242.1:0-5688 GCA_964575075.1 uncultured Spirochaeta sp.
GAAGTGATCATTCTGGAGTTTGCGAGGTATCCCCTTGTTGCGCGCGTCCGGTGGGTGGATTCCTCTCGAGGGCGGGAGTGGGTTCCTGCGCAGCCGGTACCCTTTGACGCGGGGCTGGAGAATCCGTTTACCGAAGATCTCTGGAATGGTCTGGGCCGGCGTGTTACCGTTGAGGGTGATGTCTTTGAACGTTTTTCCCGGCAACGCCGATCAGATGCCAGTCGTTCACTGCCGGCCAGCGACGAGGAAGCGCTTCGTGAGGAGCTTCGGGCGTGGGGGCTGATCGAGTGAACAGACGAATAGGGTACGTTTTCCGAGCTCCTATCGCCATGATCGGAGTATTGCTAATTTTGGCGTCCTGCGTGACCGAGACTGATCAGGAATCGCGTACGTTCTCTCGGTCGGAACTTCTGGTTGATGCAATCGATCGGGATCTTGCGGGAGAAGACCCCGCCCAGGCGGTTAACCTCATTAGCCAGGGGTTGGACCGTTCCCTCATCAGCAAGCAACAGGCGCAGGCCTACTTAGCGCAGATTCATGACGCGGAGTACACCCGGTATGAGCAAGCGAGAGAGCGTCGAGACTTCGAGGTGATGGGGGTGGCCGCCGCCAATGTGCGGCTTCTGCAGGAACACTTTCTAACCTCCGAATCCTTAGCTGCAGCGGAGCGCGTTCCCTCTCGGGACGAGTTGCTCCTCGAATGGGCGCAGCACCGGCTGGACGAGGATGATCCGGTTACGGCCCTCTATCAGCTTCTGCGCCGGTCGACCCTTGGAGACCTGAATCCAGATGCGGTACGTACGTTTCTGGATGTTGCGCGATTCCTGAACCATCGGGAAGCGGAAGAGCGGTTGCTGAGTGTGGCGGAGACCAGAGACCTCGAGATGCCGGCGCCGGTGGAGCCGATCGAGATACATCCCCGCAGTCAGACTGAGCGTATGCTTCAGGGGACCGTCACCGTGTGGGTTAATCGCGGCATGCGACTCCAAGACGGCGTGGGTGTACCGGAGCGCGTAGTGGGAAGCGGGTTTTTCGTGGATCCCAGAGGATATCTCCTTACCAACTACCACGTGATATCCAGTGAAGTTGATCCGGAGTACGAGGGATTCTCGCGGCTGTTTATTCGGCTCCCGGGGCGTCGGGATCAGCGGATCCCCGCCCGCGTGATTGGGTACGATCGGGTGTTCGATCTCGCGCTGCTAAAGGTGGAGATCGATCCATCATATGTGTTCTCCTTGAGCGATGTCCGGGAATTACAACCGGGAGAACGGGTGCTGGCGTTGGGCTCTCCGGGAGGTTTGGATAGCTCGATAACCTCCGGAATTGTCTCTGCCGCGGGACGGCGTTTCTTGCAGATGGGTGAAGCGGTCCAGGTTGATGTGCCGATTAATCCCGGAAACAGTGGCGGTCCGTTGATCCTCCCCGATGGGCAGGTCGCAGGAGTGGTGTTCGCCGGGTTGGAGCAGTTTGAAGGGGTCAATTTTGCGATACCCTCCTACTGGATTCGTCATTTCTTTCCCCGACTGTATGACGAGGGCGAGGTCGTCCACAGTTGGCTGGGCCTCTCGCTTCACGAACGAAACAACGCCCTCGAAGTGGTATACGTGGCACCTGGCTCACCGGCGGACACGGCCGGTATTGAACCCGGGGAGCTGCTGGTGGATCTCAACGGGACCGAAGTGAACACGCTGGCAGTCGCCCAGGATCTGATGTTGGAGACACCGATTGGTGGTATCGTTACCAGCCGATGGAGAAATGACGCAGAAGACGGGTCGATTTCCACCACGCAACGACTCATTACTACCGCGGAACGGCCGTTCAGTCCGGTGGAAGATGCTCTCGAGCAAGAACCGATCGAGAATCTCTTTCCCGTTCTGTATGGTATGGATGTTCATGAAGTTTCCGCTGCGCCGTGGGGACCGGATTTCGTGATTACCCAGGTGCTTCCCGGATCCATAGCTGATGAGTCGAGTCTGTCGGTAGATGATCCCTTTGCGCTTCGGAACTGGCGTGTCGATGAGGATCTTCGAGCCGCATTTATACAGATTGTCATCAAAAAACGAAAAGCTGGTTTTCTGGAGTCCGGCGTGCAATTAGGCGCGTTTCTTGAAAACGATTCGTTTCTGTAGGTGCGGAGTGCGTGCGTTTTGATTTGGAGTGCACTATAGTAGGGAGGAGCAAAAGGGCTCCAATATAATATGAGCGACAAAATCAAAGTAGTTAATCTCGTCGGGGAGGTTGTGCTCTCCACGGTTCCGGCGCACCGGCGACGCATTGAAGAAGCGCTGCAAGAACGGTCCAATGTGCTGGCCAGCCTGTCCCAAGTAGAAGACATCGATCTGTTTGGTGTGCAATTACTCTACGCAGCTCGGAGATACGCCGAGGGAGCGAATAAGGCGTTTCATCTCACCGGTGAGGTTCCGGAGTTGGTTGCGCGCAGGCTGTATGAGACAGGTTTCGTGGACACGGTTGTTCGTGACGGGCGAGAGCTGGACCGTTCCCTGCATGAGTTTGGATCCGTAGGGCAGGAGGATTCCCGGGATGCTTGACGGATTCCAGGACAGCTTTCGTGAAGAGGCGTATGAGCTGCTGAACAATCTCGAGCAATCACTCTTGGAGCTCGAAGAGCGCCCCGATGACATGGATGTTATCTCTGCTGTCTTCCGGTCAATGCACACCATAAAAGGTTCAGCATCCATGTTCGGTTTCGACGCCATTTCCCAGTTCACGCATCACGTAGAATCGATGCTGGACGACGTGCGCAACGGCCGGCTTCCCGTTTCCCGAGCGCTGATTGATCTCACCCTGGAAGCGCGGGATCACATCCGGCATATGCTGGAAGAGCCCGAAGACCCTTCCATCGATGATAGATCTCAGCAGTTGATGAAACGACTCGAGGAGGTGCTTCACATTGAACAGGGTGAGCGAGTGCCCTTCGATGATTCGGTTACTACCGAGGCGATCGGGCATGACGAAGCACCCGGGGGGGCCTCTTCGGCTACACCGATCGATCAGGGCCCAGTGAAGTCGCCCGGTAAGAATGCGCCGGCTACGTGGCACATTCGCTTCGTGCCCAGCGCTGATATCGGCATCAACGGGAGTAATCCCTTTCTGCTCATCGAAGAGTTGCACGGATTGGGTGATTGTACGGTGGTGGCCAACACGACCGAGATTCCTGATCTGGAGTCAGGTCGCCTGGAAGAAGCGCACGTCTGGTGGGATATTTTCCTCACGACGGATCAGGGGGCCGCAGCGATTCGGGATGTGTTCATTTTTGTCGATGATCGCTGCAGGATCTCGATTCAGCTGATTGACGAGCTGGACTTCACGGAAGACAGCGAGTATAAGCGATTGGGTCAAATCCTCATGGAACGCGGCGTGGTAGACGCGTCGATTATCGACCAGGCTGTATCTGGGCAGAAGCGGCTCGGTGAGGTCCTCGTGGGACAAGGCGTTGACACCTATGAAGTGGAGACGGCTCTACATGAGCAGGAACACGTAAAACGGGCCCGGCAGAAGGCGCAAAGTGAGTCTGCGGCATCGAGCATTCGGGTCCATTCGGAGAAGCTGGATGATTTGGTTGATCTCGTGGGTGAGCTCGTTACCCTTCAGGCCCGGCTCACACAGACCGCTGACGGGGTGGGGGGCGAGGTTGTGCCCATCAGTGAGAACCTCGAGCGCCTGGTAGCGGCGCTCCGGGATCATACCATGAGTATTCGAATGCTCCCGATCTCGACGAGTTTTTCTCGCTTTCGGCGGCTCATTCGAGACTTGTCTCAGGAGTTGGGCAAGCAGGTTGATCTCGTTACGGAAGGTGGCGAGACGGAGCTGGATAAGACGGTGATCGAGCGGCTCCATGACCCGTTGGTTCACATTATACGTAACAGTGTTGACCATGGTATCGAGCCACCTGAGGCGCGTCGGGCTGCCGGCAAAGAACCTATTGGAACGATCGCGCTGCGAGCTCGCCACGCCGGCGCGAACGTAGAGGTGCGCATCGAAGACGACGGAGGCGGTCTCAATAGAGATAGGATCCGCGATCGAGCGGTAGAGCGCGGTATTATCTCTGCAGAAGCTCAGATGTCCGAGCAGGAGCTCCTGGATTTGGTGTTTGCTCCGGGCTTTTCCACGGCGGGAGCAGTCACCACCGTCTCCGGCCGCGGCGTAGGCATGGACGTCGTTCGCAAAGAAGTAGAGAACATCGGCGGAACGGTTGCTCTTGATTCGACCCCCGGCGCGGGTACTACGATTGTGATTTCCATTCCTCTCACCCTGGCGATCATTGATGGGTTGCTGGTACGTATCGGTCATGAGCGATTCGTTATTCCCCTTTCAAATGTGCAGGAGTGTATCGAGTTTCGACGGACCGGGGGGAACGATGGGGTTGTTGCCAATCGTGGGGAAATGCTGCCCGTTGTGGATCTGAGAGGCGAATTCGGAATCGATGGGGAGCGCCCCGCAATCGAACAAGCAGTTGTCGTTCAGACCGGAATTGGAGATGTGGGCTTTCTGGTAGACACCGTCATCGGAGACCATCAGACGGTCATCAAGAACTTGGGACAGATGTACCGCAGTACTGAAGGGGTCAGTGGCGCTACCATTCTTGGTGATGGAGACGTTGCACTGATTCTTGATGTACAGAGATTAGCTGCAGGGAAGAGCAATGAGCTCCGTCTCACTCAGTGAAGAGCAGTTTCGCCGGTTGAGTCGCTTCATTGAAAGTGAAGTGGGAATCAAGATGCCACCGGCGAAGCGTATCATGTTGGAGAGCCGCCTCCAGAAGCGGTTGCGGGCGCTTGAGCTCAACAGTTTTGAAGAGTACGTCCGTCACGTGTTTGACCACGATGGTGACGAGATCATTCATATGATCGATGTGGTCACCACCAACAAGACCGATTTTTTCCGGGAGGCGGACCATTTCACCTTTCTGCGAGACCGGATCCTGCCCGAGCACTTTCCGCTGGGCTGGGGCGAGTCGTCTCCGCTCAAGGCATGGTCGGCGGCATCGTCCACCGGTGAAGAGGCATACACCCTGGGTATCGTTCTCGCGGAGTTTCGGCGGCAGAACCCACGGTTTGACTTTCGAATTCTCGGAACGGATATTTCCACCGCCGTGCTGGCAACGGCCCGAAAAGGTGTATACCCCGCGGGCCGGATCGATCCGGTGGAAGGTGCGCTGCGAAAACGGTACTTCCTGCGAAGTCGGGACTCGGCGGCTGAACTGGTTCGGGTGAAGCCGGTACTGCGTCAGCGAACCGCCTTTCACCGCATGAATCTCATGGACCCTTCCTTTCCCATTCGTGATCGATTTCACCTGATTTTTTGCCGAAACGTGATCATCTATTTTGAACGACCGCGTCAGGAAGAGCTATTGCGCAAGCTCTATGATTATCTGCTTCCCGGGGGCTTTCTGTTTCTTGGGCATTCAGAGACCCTGGCCGGCATGAATCTACCGGTCGAATCGGTGGCGCCCACCGTATATCGCCGTCCCGATAAGGAGTTTGCTCAGCATGGCTGAAAAGATACGCGTCATGGTCATTGATGATTCCGCCGTTGTTCGGCAGACCCTCAGCGCACTGCTGGAAGATAGTGCGGACTTCGAGGTTGTGGCGACAGCCGCCGATCCGTACATCGCAGCCAAAAAGCTGACTTCTGTCGTGCCCGATGTGATCACCCTGGATATCGAGA
>CAZNRF010000243.1:0-5665 GCA_964575075.1 uncultured Spirochaeta sp.
GAGTCCCGGGCGAGCGGAACATCTTACCCGCCTGGCGCGCTGCGTCGCGTCGTCGCGACGCGACGCTCACCGGCTGCGGGGCCTGCCCAGCCGGCGGAGGATCTCGACGGAGAGCCAGACCAGCCACACGATCAGGCCGAACGCGCCGAACCACTCCCGCTTCGTCGGCGCCCCGCCGTGGACGCCCGCCTCGCTCCTGTTGGAGTACCGCCGGCGGCTGAAGTACGCCTTTGATGAGGCGGGAATCGAGATCCCCTTCCCGCACCGCACCCTCTTCTGGGGCGAGCAATCGGACGATGGGCTCCGGGAGCCGGAGAAAAGCGAGTCCTCCTCCGAACTGTGACCGGCACCGGACTCCACGCCCGTGTTTCCCGTGTGCCCCGATAATGCGCTACAGTACAGCGGGTACCATGCAATCGACCGACGTCTACCACATACCGCGGAGGGAACAAGCCGCCTTTGGCGTGGGAGTCTTGGGACAGAACGTGTTCTACGGCATCTCCGTAGGGTTTGTCATGTTCGCGTTTACCGACCTCCTGGCGATCGCCCCGGCCACGGCGGGGATGATCTTTCTCATCGCCCGGAGCTGGGACGCGATCAACGACCCGGTCATGGGGTTTGTCGCCGATCGCACGCGCACCCGCTGGGGGCGATTCCGCCCATGGCTGTTGTGGACGCCGCTGCCGATCGCGATCCTCACGGTTCTCACCTTCGTGAATCCGGGACTCTCTCCCCGGGGGACGATCGTCTATGGGACGGCGGTGTACGTCCTGTGGGGCATGGTCTACACCCTCAACGACATTCCCATGTGGGCCCTCACCAGCGCCATGACTCCCAACACGGTGGAACGAACGCGGGTGATTACCGTCGGCCGGGCGCTGGCGATGATTGGGCTCGGGGTTCCCACGGTGGCGTTGCCGGCGTTGGCCGGGCTCCTTGCGCACACCCACCCCTCGTCCGCCGGATATCTCCCGGCGGTGGCGCTCCTCAGTGGGGTGGCGGTACCACTGATGCTGCTGGCTTTCGTCGGCACCCGGGAGCGCGTTCCCGCCTCCACCACGCCGGCGCGGGTGTCAGAACTCGGCCGCATGCTGCGGGCCAACCGGCCCCTGCAAATTATCGTGCTCGCGGGGCTCCTCAATTCCTTTACGTTTGTGGCGCAATCGATGGTAGTGTATTTTGTCACCCACAATCTGGGCGATCCGGGACTTATGATCTGGTTTGGGGGGACGGGCATCGCCGCGTTGGCCGGGGGTGTGGCGGTGACGCCGTTCTTCTCAGAACGCTTTGGTAAGCGGGCCACCATGATCGCGACCTCTCTGGCGCGGGCGGTGGTGGGGGTGTTGCTCTACCTGGTGGGATACAGCGATTTGGGCGTCGCGATCGGATTGTATGCGGCCATGGTGGGGCTGGTAGGTCCCACCGTGGTATTGCAGACGGCGATGATCGCCGATGCGGTGGAATACGGCGAGCAGACCACGGGGGTTCGCGCGGAGGGCGTAACGTTTAGCTTTCAGACGTTTCTGTCCAAGGCAAACGCGGCGCTGGGCGGAATGGTCGGAGGTGTGCTCCTGGCGCGCGTAGGTTACGAAGCGGGGATGATTCAAACGGTGGAAACCCTGTGGGGCATTTACGCGATTCTCACCCTCACCCCCGCCGCATCAGGAATCATGAGTGCGATACCGTTTTTTTGGTATCCGTTGAAACGGTAATCGCCGAAGACGACTCAGGAGGTACAGCGTGAAGGTTGGATGGATCGGAACGGGCATCATGGGAGGTCCCATGGCGGGGCACTTGCTGGCGGCGGGGCACGAGCTGACGGTGTATACCCGCACGCGACGCAAGGCGGAGGCGCTTCTCACGGCGGGGGCTCACTGGGCGGACTCACCGGAAGAAGTGGCCGCTGGAGCCGAAGTGGTATTTACGATTGTGGGCTATCCCCACGATGTGGAGGCGGTATATCTGGGGGAGAGCGCGGCGGAGCGGCCCGAGGTGCTGGCGGCGATGCGCTCGGGAACGGTCGCGGTGGATATGACCACCTCCAGTCCCGCATTGGCGATGCGGATTCACGAGGCAGCTCAGGAGCGAGAGATCGCCACCCTGGACGCTCCCGTTTCCGGCGGCGACACCGGCGCCCGGGAAGCGCGGCTGGCGATTATGGTGGGGGGTGACCGGGAGGCGTTTGATCGGGTACGGCCGTTGCTCGAAATTATGGGGCGCACCGTGGAGCTCATGGGCGGCCCCGGCAGTGGTCAGCATACCAAGATGGCCAATCAGATCCTGATCGCCGGGACGATCTTCGGCACGGTGGAATCGCTTATCTACGCCACCCGCGCCGGGCTGGATCTGGACCATGTGATCGGAGTGATCGGGAGCGGCGCCGCCGGCTCGTTTCAGATCAACAACCTGGGTCCCCGCATCGCCGCCGGAGACATGGAGCCGGGGTTCATGATTAAGCATTACCTCAAAGACCTGGGAATCGCCATCGACGAGTGTCGCCGCCTGGGGCTGGGACTGCCGAACCTGGCGCTGGCGGAGAGCTTCTACCGCGCCGCCGTGGCGCAGGGGCTGGCCGACAAGGGGCACCACGCGCTGCACGCGGTTGTGGCGACGATGAACGGGATGTAAGAGGCGAGGGCGATGGAAGACCAACGGCGCCCCTCCGGCGCCCGGGAAACGACTCGATTCGCCCTGGTAGAGGTGTTCTTCTGGGCGGCGGTGGTGAGTTTTGAGGCGTTTATGGTGCCCTGGTTGCGGGGCCACGGCTACACCCCGTCCCAGGCGGGCCTGGTGGTGGCAGTGGTGTTCGGGTGCGCCGTGGTGGGTCAACCGATACTCGGCGGCGTCAGCGACCGGGTCGCTTCTCCTGGGCGCATGGTCGCCACCGCCCTCCTCATCGGCACCGCGGCCTTTCTCAGTATGCCGTTGGCCGTGCAGTGGATGCCGGTTTTGCTGGTGCTGGCGGCGGTCTACTCTCTCACGATCGCCTCGCTTCCGGCGGTACTGGACGCCTGGATTATTTCCCGCCGGGAGGTCGTGCCGCAGCTGCATTACGGCATCGCCCGGGCCGCGGGCTCGTTTGGATTCGCCACCGCCGGCGTGGTGTTGGGGTTTCTGGTGGATCGCACCGCCGTGGGGGTGGCGATTATCTTCCCCGCCTTTGCGGTAGCCACGCTCACCGCCGTGGGTGTGGCGATACGCGCCGGGCGCTCGACACCGGCATCCACCCCGGGCGCCACCTCCGCGCCGGGGCCCGCGGCCGCGGCTGGGTCTGCGCGCCCCACGCAACACCTTCCCGTATCGGCGATGGCTCCCCCAATTCTCACGGCCCGCGAGCAGTTCCACGGGGCGATGCGGGCGGTACTCGCCAACCGCCCCTACCTCCTGCTGCTGCTGGGCTCGTTTCTGGGATTCAGCGGGCTTCGGGCCGCGCTGACGTTTCTCCCCTATCTGTTCGACTCGGTGGGGGGATCCGTTGGGCACGTGGGGTTGGCCTATTCGATCGGCGCGATTTCCGAGGTGCCGTTCTTCGTAGGAGCTGCAATCCTGCACCGGCGGGTTCGGGGCGCGCCGTTGATCTCGGCGGTGCTTGTGGTCCTGGGTATTCGACTGCTCATGTTCACCTGGATGACCACGCCCGGGGCGATCCTTATTCTGCAAATCTCCCACGGACTCACCTTCGGGATATTCATGGCAACCGCCGTGGACTATATCCATCGCATCGCACCACCGGAGCATCGGGGATTCTTCCAGACCCTGGCACCGTCGGTCTTCTTTGGGATGGGAAGCATCGTGGGGGGATGGCTGGGAGGAATCCTGATGGAGGCGACCTCGATCGAATGGTTGTACCGCGCCGCCGCAGTCCTGGCACTCATCGGCGCGCCGATACCGATTCTTGCCGGTGCCAACGCCACCACGGCGCCGCCCACTGCCGTCGGCACCTCCCGCTAATCGGCCCACTCCCGCCGCTCATTCCACCAGCAAAACCTGAATATCGCACACGTTGGTGTTGGTGGGGCCGGTTGTATACAGGCCCCCGAGGCGCTGAAAGAGGTGGTAGGCATCGTTCCGCGCGAGGGCATCGGCGATCGCGCCAGGGCTTCCGGTGGGATCACCCACCAACAGGTCCGGTGCCGCATACGCCCCGGCGGCATCGGTGGGGCCGTCGGTACCGTCGGTGCCCACCGAGAGGAAGGTGACGCCGTCATACGCCGACGGTCGCTGGGAGATCTCCCGCAGCACGGACAACGCCATCTCCTGGTTGCGTCCGCCGAGCCCTTCGCCGCGGAGCGTCACCGTGGTCTCCCCACCGGCGAGGATACACGCCGGACGCTCCACCGGCCCCCGTCCGCAGACAAGATCGGCGGCGATGCCGGAAAACACTTTGGCGATCTCCCGCGCTTCGCCGGTGAGCCGGCTGGTGAGCACCAGCGTATGGTAGCCCAGCCCCTCCGCCGCCGTCCGCGCCGCCGCCAGGGCACCCGCGTTGGTTCCAATCAGCACCGGGGTCAACGTGGCAAAGACCGGATCGTCCGGTCCCGGCGTATCAGGTAGTTCCCCGCGTTCGCCCGCCTCCAGGAGTTCTCGTACCGGCTTCGGCAGCTCCGAGAGAACACCCCATTCCCGACACGTCTCCAGAGCGTCACGATAGGTGGTGGGATCCGGGGCAACCAGACCGGAGGCGATACTCTCGAGCTGATCCCCTACCACATCGGAGAGCACCAGCGCCACCGTCCGCGCCGGAGAGACCAGCTGCGCAAACCGCCCGCCGGCGATTCCCGAAAGGTGGCGGCGCACGCAGTTTACCGCCTGGATGGGAGCGCCCGCCCCGAGCAGGAGGCGCGTCGTCTCCTGCACGTCGTCGAGACCTACCGACCGGTCGCCAAATTCCGCCGGGAGCGTGAGGAGCGCCGAGCCTCCCCCGGAGACCACGGTGAAGCACAGCGTATGCGCGTCCAATCCCTCGGCACATGCCGCGATCTCCCGGCCGGCGCGGAGGCTGTTTTCGTCGGGAACGGGATGTCCCGCCTCAATGATCCGCACCCGGTCCAGCGGCAGGGCGTGGTCATACTTGGTCACGATCAGCCCATCGTCGATTCGGTCTCCGAGCACGCTCTCGAGGCCCTGGACCATGGCGGCGGCAGCCTTTCCGGCCCCCAGCACCACGATCCGTTGGTAGGCGGTGAGGTCTTCACTGAAGGAGGTGGTCTCGGTACGGAGGGTCAGCGTGTCCCCCTGGAGGGAGAGGGCCGAAGAAATCATGCGGCTGGGGTTTACCCGGTCAATCGCGGCCCGGGCGATCGCGTCGGCGGCGGTGGTGTTCATACCGCTCAGTATACCGCGAAACGCCCCTGCACCAAGCCGCCATCTCGCTCTATACTGTCCTCCATAGGTACCACCCCGTAATGAAGGAGCACGGCAATGAGCACAACCTGGGTAGTCGGCAGCTTAAACATCGATCTGGTGGCGCAGGTTCCGCGCTTTCCCCAACCGGGGGAGACGATTCGCGGTTCCAGTTTCGCCACGTTCCTCGGGGGAAAGGGCGGAAATCAGGCGATGTCGCTCTGCCGTCTGGGAGCCGCGCCCCGCATGGTTGGGCGCGTCGGCGATGATGAGTTTGGTACCCGCTATCGGTCGGCACTCATGGAAGCGGGAGGAAACATCG
>CAZNRF010000244.1:0-3116 GCA_964575075.1 uncultured Spirochaeta sp.
GTGGGAGCCGTCGGCGTCCGCATTGACCGTTGGAGACGGGTCATAGATCGCTCGACCGGAAGCATCAGCGTCACGCCCGTCACCGATGACGTCAATACTGCGAACGTAACGAATCGCCGTGAGGTCTACGGTTCCAGATGTAATAGCCGGGTCGTCTTGCAGCTCGTTGAGGTCGAAGGCGGTGCCGACCCCCACCGGATGCACGCCGGCAAAGCCGGAATACCGGGCCGGATCAACGTAGCCGAAGGTGGTATCGTAACCCCCGACCGGTTCACTCTCCCGATCCGCCACGGGAAAGCGGGCGAAGGTGACCCCGTCCGACGACACCTCGACATACGCCAGCTCGGCAAAGAGCGTACCGTCGGGGCCGGAGAGGCCGTTCTCCCACACCGCGAAATCGGCTCCCGCGGAATCAGAAAAGGAGATGCCCATATCGAGGGTGATGCGTCCCCCTTTTCCGAGGACCACCACTCCCGCATTGGAGCCGGAGGCCTCACCGAACGCCCGAGTTTCGTCGGTATACACATCGGCTCCCTCGCCGGGCTCATAGCCGTCGGGACCAAGACCGTGCGCCCAGCGAGCGATTACGGGTGAAGAACTCGGCACCGCCTCACCGTGACCGATCTCCTCCACCTCCGGCGCGGCCGCGCCGCACCCGGAGAAGAGAACCACCACCACGAGCGCGGCGGCACAATGAAGGAGACATCGGTGCTTGTGGATCACTCCTGCTCCGTGACCGTTGAAGCGAAGTTGAAAAACCCGTCGTCGTTCGTGGCACCATTAATCGCTTCGGAGACCGAGTCGAATACGATCAAGCGGTAGTCATCCTCACCGAAGGTGCCCTCATATTTGCCGCCCTGGGTCATAATACGCTCGCCTTCACTTGAGCCGTCGGCCCAGCGAAAGATGTTGTACGAACCCTCTTCGCCCCAGCTGGCATCTTTGGCGGATGTGTACTTGATCACGGCAAAACCCGGATTCACCGCGGTATCGCCGTCGGCGGTGACGCTCGTGTCCCCGGCGTTCAACCTGCTGTCGTCAACGTAGACGATTGACGCTTCGTAGTTTGTCGAGGAGCCGTCACCGGAGTACGTCACGGACGTACCGGTGATGGTGTAGACCTCACCGAAGTCGCTCTCCCACGAACCGAGGGGAAGGGTCGGGTCTGAACCGTTGGAACACCCCGCCAGCAGCCCGATCGATGCGGTTATCAGCAGCACCGTTGAGAGAACCCGCAGCGCGGAACGCTGGGCGTTCGATCTACATCTGGTCGTCGACCGAAGGAAAGAAAAGAGAGAAACCATGGAAACCTCCTGGGTGCGGAGGCTTGCGTGTACGAAAGGGCGACCACCCCATGTGGCCGCGTCGACGTATCAGCAAGCTCTTCTCGCGAAGCTTGGATACCAACCCATCTACCAAAGTCTCCTGGCTTGCGATGTTCGCGATGCCGCCTTCCCAGGTGCGTGATCCGAAGATCCGTGACCCAGTGGCCGATTGGCATCGCGCGGTGATCGCTCACAGTGGCGCGTCCGCGGGGGATTCTCACCCCTCTTCCTTTGAAGCAGATGTCTTGATGTGTCGTGTGTAGTCTGTGTGGAGTGGCGGCGGGTGTCAAGTTCCCGTATCAACAAAGGTGTTGCTGGACAGAGCCCCGGCGAGTTGCAGGAATGTCTCCTCAAGCATCAGTGTCGATCCTTTGCGGCGCGCATCCTCCGCTGAAAGCGGCGACGGAGTTCGGCCTGAGACGCGTCCGGGTGCGCCGTCGCGTCGGCGGCGATGTTGAGCTTGGTGAGCAGCTCGGTGAGCTCAAACATCTGTTTCAGGCGGTGCGCCTCCGGACTCATGACGGTCTGCATGATCCAATACTAATCGGACGGACGGCCATGATCAATTCTCCCAATTCAGCCTCTACGGATGAATCAGCCGGACCCGATCGACGAGTTCCGCGGGGAGCAGCGTTGAGATGCCCGAGTCGAGCGTGGCGAGCACTCCATCGTGATGAAGTGCTGTGGCCACCAGTGTCGCGTCGGTGACCTGTCGGTATCCCTGTACGCGATCGACCAGCCACGCGTCCCAGGTACGGGGAAAGGGAACGGTCTTCCACTCGTGGTGCGCGGTATCCGAGGTGTAACGCCGCAGCAGGCGGAGGGCGTCGGAACAGCGAACTTCCCTGCCCACCACCGTCGGGTTCATGGAAACCCGAAGGAATCCGCTTTCCGTCATCGGGCACGTGGCCCATCCCTGAGATCCTTCGGTCAGTAGCCACCGTCGGGCAATGTGGTGATGAATGTGGTTTGGCCACGCCGCCGCCACCAAAGTGTTCACATCGGGTAGAGCGATCACGGCGTTAGTCCTCGTCCAGGGCCCGGCGGACGTCTTTGCCACTAAAGGGGGGCGCGGACTCCGTCACGGAAAAGGTGGGGAATCGATCGCCGTTATCTACCGGTTCCTCAGGGTCTCCGGCGGTACTGCCGATTCCGCGGCGCGCCAAAGTCGAGAGGGCGGCTCCCAGGGATATACCTCGTGCCTGCGACAGGCTCCTGGCCACTTCGATGATGTCCTCATCCAGATTCACCGTGGTTCTCATGACTTCAGTTTAGCATCAAAGCATCACGACATCAATTCTGATGGGTGTGTGTTTTCTTGCCTGCCCGGTGCGCGACGCCCAACCACAGCCGCGGGAGGGTTCCGGTGGGGCGCGTCTTGTCGCATACTCACGGTATGAAAACGATTCTGTGTTTTGGTGATTCCAATACGTGGGCATACATCCCGGGGAGTGACGGCGGACGGGCGTCGCTGGATGATCGCTGGCCGAGTGTTCTCGCGGCCACGTTGAACGCCCCGGCCGGAGAAGAGCGAGCCGGGGAGCAGCGCGCCTATCAGGTGATCGCCGAGGGTCTCAACGGCCGGACCACGGTGTTTGATGATCCCTTCTCGCCGGGCCGGTCGGGGATCGCCGCGTTGCCGATGCTGCTCGATACGCATGCGCCCCTCGATCTGGTTATTGTCATGCTGGGCACCAACGACACCAAGAACTTCTTTGGAGCCAGCGCCGAGCAGATCGCCCTCGGTATGGAGCGCCTGGTGGAGGCGGTGGCGGTGAGCGAAGCGGGTCC
>CAZNRF010000244.1:3216-5663 GCA_964575075.1 uncultured Spirochaeta sp.
ACGACGATATGCGACCACACTTTGCCCCGCAGGAGCGCGCCACGGCGGTGTCTCGGGAGTTGGCCGGCGTGTACCGAAAGCTGGCTGAGCAGCTGGGCGCTGAGTTCTTTGATGCCGCTCCGGTGGCGGAGGTGGGGTCCGATGGTGTCCATCTGACTGTTGCCGGACAACGCTCGCTGGGAGTGGCGCTGGCGGAGAAGGTGCGGGAGCTCATGGGCGGTTGACGGGGCTTACCCGGTGAGGACTTCCACCGAGAGCCCTGAAACGGAGCTGAAGGCCCCGTCCAGCGTGACGAGGGTCAACGAGTCGGCAATGGCGAATGCTGCCAGATAGCGATCCATCCATACCTTCGGCGAATATGATTGAACGTTCGTGAGTCGGCGCCAGAGGTGTTCCAACCCCAAGGGCTCCGAACAAAACGAAAATCGATCGTCCTCCATCATCGTATCGTAGACGTTCCACGCCTGGGAGAGGGTCAACGATTCATCTCCAAAGAGGACCGGATTGGTCGCGAGGCGAAGGAAACCGGTCTGAGTAACACGACACACTCGGCAGTCACTGCCGTGCTCGATCCACTCGGCGGCCACAGTGTGGTGCTGGTGCGCTTCAAAGGTGAGCGCCAGCAGAACGTTGCTATCAGGAAGATATGTCGGCATCTTCGGCTTCCATGGTCTGAGTGATGCGGTCGGAGGTGACGTGTGCCCACCCTGGGCGGGATGAGGGAACGATCGGAAAACGTACACGTCGTGGCCGGATAGTGACCGTGGCTGATTCCAGTTCGTGCTCCAACGCCCGAGTAATCAGCGCTTTCAACGTGATTCCCCGCAGAGACGAAAGAGCTTTCGCATGCCGAAAGAGCTCATCCGGCAGATCGATCGACGTACGCATATTAGTATAATAACATAAAAACATATCGGCGGCCAGGGCGGGTGCGTCCCGTGCTGTTTCCGCCCGCCTATCGCCCGCGCCGTTCCGGGTTTACACTGATTGTATGAAGACAAAATTTGGATGGGGAATTATCGGAACCGGCGGCATCGCCGCGCTGCACGTTAAGGATCTGATTACGGCGGGCCTCCATGTGGTGGCGGTTGGGTCGCGCTCGCAGAAAACGGCGGAGGCCGTCGGTGATCGGTTTGAGATTTCCAAGCGCCATGGGAGCTACGAGGCGTTGGTGGCGGACTCGACGGTGGATATCGTCTACGTGGCGACGCCGCACCCGATGCATGGGGATAACGCAGGGCTGGCGATCGAGGCGGGCCAGCACGTGCCGGTGGAGAAGTCCTTCACAGTGAATGCGGACGAGGCGCGCCGCATCGCTGATGCCGCCCGGGCGAACGATGTGTTCGTCATGGAGGCGATGTGGACGCGCTTTCTCCCGAGCATCGTTCGCGCCGTAGAACTGATTCGATCCAACGCGATCGGGGAGCCGCGGGTGCTGCTGGCCGACCACAATCAGTACATTCCGTATTCCAAGGCGCCCCGGCTTCATGAGCCGGAGCTCGGAGGCGGCGCACTTCTGGATCTGGGCGTCTATCCGATCTCCTTCGCCTCCTATCTCTTTGGTCGCCCCAAGACGGTTACCGCCAAGGGGACGCTCACCGAACTCGGCGTGGATGAGCTCACGGCGATGATCTTCGAGTATGAGACGGGGGCCCAGGCGTCGATGCACACCGGGTTTCTCACAGCGGGACCAAACGTGGCGTCGGTGATCGGCACGGAAGGTCGTATTGATATCGACGCGGTGTGGTACACCCAGACCGGTTTTACCCACTACGACCAGGCCGGTGCGGTCGTCGAGCGCTACGACGAGAAGATCGAGGGCCGGGGCATGCAGTACCAGGCGTTGGAGGTGGAACGGTGCATTCGCGAAGGGCTTACCGAGAGTCCGGTGATGCCGATCAACGAATCGATAGAGATTATGGCGACGATGGATGAGATTCGGCGGCAGATTGGGGTGTCCTACTCCTGACCCGCCGGGTGATCCATAGGTATGCCACAATTCCGGCCCCCACGTTTCCCACAGAGACGCCCCAGAACAGGCCCGGTAACCCCCCAAGGGCGCGGCCCGTCCACGCCAAGGGTATGAGAAAGACAAAGAGGCGGGTGGCGGCAACGGCTGCCGCCCGGCCCGGCGTATGGAGGCCGTTAAACGCTGCCGCCGCGAGATTCACGATGCCCAGTAACCCGTAACTCAGCGCTACGATCCGCAAGTACTGGACGGTTACCGTCACCACCGCCGGGTCGTTGTTAAAGGCGCGGGCGATCGGCGGGGCCGCCGAGAGAAACACCACCAGCACCATGGCGCCCCACGCTAAGGAGAACACCGAGGCTACTCGCACGCCGCTCTCGATTCGCTCCTGTTTCCCGGCCCCAATATTCTGACCCAGGAAAGGTGTCACGATCATGGACAGCGCCAGGGTAAAGACCAAGGCAAACGGCTCGAATCT
>CAZNRF010000245.1:0-5646 GCA_964575075.1 uncultured Spirochaeta sp.
TCCTTGCTCCATAACGAGTTACAAGGATTTATCAACACGCTTCTTGATACCACCCACGGTCCGGGGTGTGCAGAGTTTGGACAAAACAAGGGTATGCGCACGGTTTCATATCTGCTATTTTAAAAATGCATGAAGGAGGTATGTTTATGCGCAACAATATTCGGTGGTTCGTAATCGTCCTGGCGGTTATGACCTTCGCGATTCACGGCGTGTTCGCCGGTGGTCAGCAGGAGAGCCCCGACACGCCCGGAGACGAGGCGGAAGGGTCCGCCGCGGAGGGGGAGGTTCAGGAGCTTCGGATCGGAATAGCCCAGGAGCCCGCCGATCTCAACGCGATAATGATCAGTGATCTCTACTCCGAGGCGCTGGCAGGAAACATGTATGACACGCTTGTTTCCCTCAAGGAGGATTCCAGCAATCCACAACCCCTACTCGCCGAGTCCTGGGAGATTTCCGATGACGGGCTCACCTATACCTTTTCCCTGCGAGAGGACGTGGTGTTTCACAACGGTGAACCGCTCACGGCGGAAGATGTACAGTACACCTACGAGCAGATTCTCAACCCCGACAACGCCTCGCCGAGCGCGGAGTTCTTCCAGCAGATCGATGAGATAATCGTTGACGACGAGTACACCGTCAGGTTCGAGCTGGACAGTCCGTCCGCCGCCCTGCTTCTGGCGATGGGAAATCCATCCACGGGAATTATCCCGATGGATTACGCGGAAGAGGTTGGCATGGACGGCTTTGATCGCGAGCCGGTGGGAACCGGGCCGTACCGGTTCGTGGAGCTGGTTCCGGATGATCGGATCGTGCTCGAGCGCAATCCCGACTACTTTCTCGCTGAACCCGCCCTCGATCGTGTGGTGTTCAGACCAATTCCTCAGGCGGAAACGATGGCCGCGGAGCTCCTCTCAGGAGGTATCCACATCGCAACCAACATCCTGCCCCAGGACATCGGCCGTATTGAGAGCCGGGACAATCTCGAGGTGCAGATCGTGCCGGGCCTGGCCAACCGATACCTCGGATTTGTTGATGATGAAGAGCCGTTCTCCGATGTACGATTCCGTCAGGCGATCTACCACATGGTCGACGTGGACGCGATGGTCGAGGGTATCTGGGGAGAAGGGGGGACCCGCGCCTACAGCTGGATTCCGCCGAACACCCTCGGGGGCGAGACGGATGAGCTGGAGGAGGCCGCCCTGGACTACGATCCCGATCGCGCCGCCGAGCTCATCGACGAGCTTCGGGCCGACGGGGTGCTGGAGGAGGACTTCTCCTTCACCATCTACAGTGTCGATGACCCGGCGAGGCTACGGGTTGCCCAGGCGGTTGCCACGGCGCTGCGGGAGTTCGATATTTCCGCCTCCGTGGAAAGCCCGGAGTTTGGTACGTTGCTCACGATGCTCCAGGAGGGCGTGCCGATGTACACCATGGGCTGGGGTTCAGTTCCCGACCCGGATCGTTGGACGTACCGGATCTTCCACTCCACCTCCAACCGTAACTTCTCCCAGTACGAGAACTCCGAGGTGGATGATCTCCTCGACGAAGGCCGCCGTGTTACCGACAGCGACGAGCGGCGGGAGATATATCACGAGGTGATGGAGCAGACCCTCGCCACCGATTACGTCCACATTCCCCTGGTGTGGCTCAACCAGATCGTTGGGGTCGACCAGAGGGTGGTGGATTTCGAGGCGTCCCCCCAGGGGTACTTCAACCTGGTAACCGCCGAGCGGAACGTCTCCCTCCGCTGACCGATACTTTCGTCCGCGCCCGGTGTGTGGTACTCTTCCATGGATTACCACCTCGGGCGTGGGCGACGTGACGGAGGAAGCTGAGCCACTCATGTTGAGCTATGTTGTGCGCCGGATTCTCTCAATGATTCCGGTGGTCATATTTTTATCCGTCTTCATCTTTGCGATTCTCAAACTCACCCCCGGCGATCCCGCGGCCCTCCTGGCGGGACCGGAGGCGAGCGAAGCGGTGATCGAGCTCACCCGTGTCAAATACGGTCTCGACCGGCCGATTCCGGTGCAGTACGTGCTGATGATGCAAAACCTGTTCTCCGGTGAGCTTCAGTCGATTTACTACGGCGAGAGCGTCGCGACCCTCGTCCTCAACCGTTTGCCGGCGACCCTTCAATTGGGTCTGGCAGCCCTCGTTATCGCTCTGGTTGTTGCGATTCCCGCCGGTATTATCGCGGCGGTTCGCCGGAATACGGTCTTCGATTACGCCTCCATGGGAGTCGCCCTGTTCGGGGTTTCTATTCCGGTGTTTTTTACCGGAATCCTGCTGATATACGTCTTCTCCGTTGGATTGCAATGGCTTCCCGCCAGCGGATACGGCGGGCCGCTGTGGACCGCGGAGGGGATTCGGCACGTCATCATGCCCGCTTTTGCCCTCTCCCTGGTCCTCATGGCTTCCACGACCAGACTGACTCGCTCTTCAATGCTTGAGGTATTGAGCGAAGATTACATACGGACCGCCACAGCCAAGGGAGCCGGGCGGCTGCGGATCATTCTGGGTCACGGTCTGCAGAACGCCCTGATACCGATCGTCACCAACATCGGAAATCAGTTTGCCCGGCTCTTTGCCGGGGCGGTGCTTACCGAGACGGTTTTTGCCTGGCCCGGGGCGGGACGCCTGGCGATTAACGCGATTCTTCGGCGGGATGAGCCGCTGGTGATGGCGACGGTGCTCTTTCTCGGTCTGGTCTATGTGATGGTAAACCTGGTGGTCGACATTCTCTATACGGTGATCAATCCGCGGATCAGTTATGAGTAATCACGTCTCCGGGTTTCGGCGGAGTCTCTGGACCCTTGTTTTCGTCTACCTGGCGGGACTGGTGCTCTTTGCCCCTCGTATGACCCGCTCCTTTGACCACGCGGTCTCCTACGGCGTGGCCGCCGCGATTACGGCGCTCCTGCTGACCGTGGCTATCGTCTCTCGTCGCAAAGGGAGCAGCGGGGAGATCACCTCCACCGGCACCCTCGCGTGGCGAAAAGTCCAGGCCAACAGCGCCGCGATGACCGGGATGGTCATCGTTCTGGTCCTCCTCTACCTCGGGGTGTTCAGTCCCTTTCTCGCCCCCCACGATCCGTACGAGATCAACTGGGGACTTGTGGCCGCCGCTCCCGGAGGTCGGCACCTCCTCGGCACGGACGATCTCGGTCGCGACGTACTATCCCGGGCGATATTCGGATTACGCACAATCGTAGGGGTATCCGTGTTGGCGGTGATCGTCAACATCGCCCTGGGGACGCTCTTCGGGCTCACCGCCGGGTACTATGGGGGGTGGGCGGACGCGCTTATTATGCGCATCCTGGAGATGTGGAACTCCGTGCCTTTTATCCTCCTGGCGATCGCGTTAATGGCGGCCCTCGGAACGGGCCTGTTGAATCTGGTTCTGGTGGTGAGTCTTTCCGGGATCATGCAGCTCGCCCGGCTCATTCGCGGTCAGGTGCTTCTTTTGAGACGAAGCCAGTTTGTCGACGCCGCGCGGGTGATGGGTGTGCCCAGCCCGGTCATCCTGGTACGCCACATTCTACCCCATACAATCGGGCCCCTGGTCGTCATGGCGACCCTCAAGGTTGGAGAGACGATTCTCACCATCGCCGGGCTCTCGTTTCTCGGACTCGGGATTCAGCCACCGACACCGAGCCTCGGCGCGATGCTCTCCACCGGCCAGCAGTTCCTCTACCAGAACCCTCTCATGGCGATCGTCCCGGGGGTCTTGATTCTCCTGACGGTCTTATCGGTGAATCTCCTCGGAGACGGGCTACGGGACGCGTTCGACACGCGACTGCGGTGACACGGATATGACAAGCAACACGCAAGCAGACCAGTCTCATGACTACTCCTCGACCGCCGGCTCGCAACCGCTCCTGCAAATCAAGGATCTCCACGTCGTTTTTGACACTGATGACGGCGTGGTCCACGCGGTGGAGGGAGCCGGGTACGATCTCTATCCCGGGGAGACCCTTGCGGTGGTCGGAGAGAGCGGCGCGGGCAAATCGGTTACGGCGCATTCGGTTCTCGGCCTTGTACCGCGGCCACCGGGACGGCTGGTTTCGGGCCACATTATGTTTGACGGCTCGGACCTCGCTCGCGCGTCGGAGGCTGAGCTCCGCCGCATCCGGGGCCGACGGATCTCGATGGTGTTTCAGGAGCCGATGACATCTCTTAATCCCGTGCACACCGTCGGCAAGCAGATCATGGAACCGATGCTGATCCACCGCGTCTGCAACCCCAGGCAGGCGCGACGCCGAGCGTTGGATCTGTTACGTAAAGTGGGAATCGCCGCACCGGAACAACGGATGCGGGAGTATCCGCACCAGCTCAGCGGGGGGATGCGCCAGCGGGTCATGATCGCTATAGCCCTCGCCTGTGAGCCGCAGATCATTATCGCCGATGAGCCCACCAGCGCCCTCGACGTCACCGTACAGCTCCAGATCCTCCGCCTGCTTAAGAACATACAGGAGCAGATGGGTTTGGCGGTTATTCTCATCACCCACGACCTCGGGGTGGTCGCGGAGGTTGCCGACCGGGTGGTGGTGATGTACGCCGGACGAGTGGTTGAAGCGGGCAGTGTCCATGAGATCTTCAGTGAGTCCGTGCACCCCTACGTGGCGGGGCTGCGCCGGAGCATACCGAATCTGGAGAAGGAAGATGAGTGGCTGCAGGTGATTCCCGGGCAGGTACCGGACGCCTCCGATCTTCCTCCCGGTTGCCCCTTTGCACCGCGGTGCGAGTTTGTCATGGATCGCTGCAGATCCGAAGATCCCCCGACAACCGTGGTGGAAAGCGGCCACACCGTGCGATGCTGGCTCAACGGGGGGCCCCGAGTTGAGGAGGATCTCCGGTGACGCCTGAGACGACACAGCCCATTCTCGATGTGCGGGACCTGCAGGTGCACTTTCCCCTTCCTGGGGGATTGCTGCGCCGCTCTCAGGGAGCGGTGCGGGCGGTGGACGGCGTATCGCTTCAGGTATTTCCTGGAGAGACCCTCGGACTTGTGGGAGAGTCGGGATGTGGAAAGACCACCGCCGGCCGCGCGATTGTCGGACTCGAGCGCCCCAGCGCCGGCTCGATATATCTCGACGGGACGGAGATCGGCGGGCTCTCCCCACGGGCGCTGCGGCCGTTGCGACATCGGATGCAGATGATCTTTCAGGACCCCTACAGCTCCCTCGACCCGCGCATGACGATCGGTAACATCATCGCCGAACCACTGCGGAGGTACCGGCGGAGCGAGAACACAGAGGCCCTGGTCTACCAGTACATGGACCTCACCGGCCTGCCCCGGGCGTACATCCGCCGCTATCCCCACGAGTTTTCCGGCGGGCAGCGGCAACGTATCGGTATTGCCCGGGCGATCGCCTCCCAACCGGAGCTGATCATCGCCGACGAGCCGGTGAGCGCCCTCGACGTCTCGATTCAGGCGCAGATTCTCAATCTGCTCAAACAGATGCAGCAGGAGCTGGGGGTTGCGTTTCTGTTTATCGCCCATGATCTGGCGGTGGTAAAACACATCTCTCACCGCGTCGCGGTGATGTACCTGGGAAAGATCATGGAAACCGCCCCAGCCCGGGAACTCTACAAAAACCCGAAGCACCCCTACACCCGGGCGCTTCTCCAAAGCGTTCCCAT
>CAZNRF010000246.1:0-5567 GCA_964575075.1 uncultured Spirochaeta sp.
GCGTTGGGACCGATAAGGGCGATGATCTCTCCCTCATCAATGGTGATGACCACGTGGTTCACCGACCGAAGACAACCAATATCGATCGTCATGTCATGGACATTTAGAATCTGCTGACTCATGAGGTCTGCTCCTCTTCCACGGGAAACGTATACGCACGGCGTTTCTTCTGAATGAGTCCACCTGGGCGAAACACCATCATGGTCACCAGAATCGCCCCGAACATCAACATTCGGTAGTCGGAGAATGCCCGCAGGTATTCGGGTATCAGAATGAGTCCCAAAGCTCCCACAATTACGCCCGGGATCGACCCCATTCCCCCCAGGACCACACAGGAAAGCACAATCACCGATTGCCATACGGTGAAGCTGGCGGGATTGATAAAGGTTGTCCGGGAGGCAAAAATCACACCGCCCATACCGGCCCACAGTGATCCTAACGCAAAAGCGGTCACCTTGACTCGGGTAATATCGATCCCCATCGATTCCGCGGCGATATCGTCTTCTCCCATCGCAACCAACGCTCGTCCGAGCCGAGAGTTCTCGAATCGCCATACAACAAAAATGGTAAGCGCCACTGCGGCAACAATGATGTAGTAGGTATAGGTGGTCGCAGTGGAGAGATTCATCTCTATTCCGAACAGACCGGGCCGGGGGATGCCACCAATGCCCTGGGGTCCACCGGTGAGAGGTGTCCAGTTGTTAAACACGATCCGTACGATTTCCGCAAATCCCAGGGTAACGATCGCCAGATAATCTCCCCGCAATCGGATCACCGGCAGCGCCAATAGAACGCCCGCCACCGTGGCGAGTAGAGCGCCCAGGGGCAGCGCCACCCAGAACCCAATCCCAAAAAAGTGGTTCAGGATACCATAGGTATACGCCCCTACCGCAAAGAAGGCAATGTAACCAAGGTGCAGCATCCCGCCGAGCCCAATTACGATGTTAAGTCCCAGAGCCAGCATCACGTAAATGAGAGCGGTGGTCATGATGCTCGTTTGATATAACGAGTTCACCAGTGGAAAGATTACAACCGCGACGAAAAAGGCGATATAGATGCCCCGCCGAAATTTCTGCTGTGTCACGAACGCCCAGAGCACGGCAGCCCGTTCCTTGAAGGACTCTTTCCGGTCGGCGACCTCACTCAACGCAATCGTCTCGTCATCCGTCTGCACTTGAGCGGTTGCTTTGCCGGGAGCTTTTCGGCGGCTCAAGGCAAATCGCCAGAGTAACCCGCCAAAAAAAGTCCCCAATCCCACATACAGCATGTTCTCCCAGCGCCATTGGATCGACAGATCCACCTGCCGCACCCGCAAGACCATGATCGGAAAGGTGAGAAACATGAACCATAGTGCCACACCGAAGGTGCGCTTGATCTCCTGAAAATTCATGGACGAGTCCCCCTCACACCTTCTGCACTTCCGGCTTACCGAGCAAACCGGACGGCTTGAAGATCAGAATGAAAACCAGAATAATGAATGCGAAAACATCTTCGTATTGGCTGGATATATACCCAGCCGCGTACGCTTCGGCCATACCCAGGACCAGACTTCCAAGTACGGCCCCGGGGACGCTTCCGATTCCTCCGAGGACGGCCGCAACAAACGCCTTGATCCCCGCGATAAAGCCGATATAGAAGTTGATCTGCCCGATAAAGGAACTGATCAGGATTCCTCCAAGGGCAGCGGTGAAGCTTCCAATGATAAACGTCCAACTGATGACGCGATTTACGTTAATACCTACCAAGGTCGCCATTGTGCGATCTTGGCTGGTGGCGCGCATCGACTTCCCCATCTTGGTGAATTTAATCAGGATCGTGAGAATGACCATGACGATCGCAGTCGTGATGAAGATCACGAGCTGGGACGAGTTCATAAGACCCCGAAGCGGCCCGGGAATGGGTAGCGTCGGCAACATTGAGGGAAACGGCAGAAAGTTGGATGTCTGTGAGAGCAGCACGTAGTTCTGCAAGAACAATGACATACCGATCGCTCCGATCAGCACCGACAATCGGGGGGCGCGGCGCAACGGCTTGTACGCGAGTTTCTCCACGGTGTAACCGTATGCTGAGGAGTAAATCACCGCCACAAGGCTTGCCAGTACCAGAATCGCGAGAGTGGGCATTCCCATAATGGAAAAGACCCCGGACATGATCAACGCAATAAAGGCTCCCATCATATAGATCTCGCCATGCGCAAAATTGATCAGCTTGATGATTCCGTACACCATCGTATATCCGAGAGCCAGAAGCGCGTAAATGCTCCCTCTCGTGAGTCCGCTAAAGAACAGCCTGAAAAAATATTCTGTATCCATATTGTGTCTCAGTCCCCACAGAACGGAAACAGGCGGATGACGCGCGCCATCCGCCTGTTGCATTCTCTACCTAAGATGTTAGGTCAGAGCTCGACGTACACGCCGTCCTGAACCTGATAGATGGCAAATCCGACACCTTCCGCGTCTCCGCGATCATCGAAGGTAATGTCTCCCACTGGAGTAGCAACAGCCTCCGAGTGAAGCGCATCAACGATGTCCTGGTACTCGGTAGAACCCGCCGCCTCAATCGCGTTGATGATCGCCTGGGCCGCGGCATACGCGTTCATAAAGAACGGGCCGGGCTCTTCACCGTACTCTTCGACGTGAGCTTCCCGCGCCTGCTCGGCCACCGCATTACCGGCGGTATCCATCGGACCGGTGGCGTATACCCCTTCAGCGTCTTCACCGGCAACCTCGATAAAGGACTCATCCTTTACTCCGTCACCGGAGATGAAGGGAATCTCGATGTCCTGGGAACGCATCTGACCAACGATCTTGGACGCCTCCGGGTGATATCCGCCGAAAATGACGGCCTCCGCACCGGAAGAAGCGACGCGGTTGATGATTGCGCTGTAGTCGACCGCACCAACGGTGACACCTTCGGCGAGGACAACCTCTACATCGGGATAATCTGCCTCGAGCGCGGTTTCGGCGTACTCGGCCAGTCCGCGACCGTAGTCTCCACCATCATGCAGGATCGCGACGCTGCTGACACCAAGCTCCTCAGCCACGAACTGCGCCTGAAGCTGACCCTGGGCGTCGTCTGGAGCGATCGTGCGGAAGAAGACCGGGAACTCTCCGCTCTGGGTGAGGCCGGGACTCGTAGCGGACGGAGAAATCGTAACGATCTCCTCTCCGGTATAGATCCCCAGCGCTGAACGAGTAGCACCGGAACAGATGTGACCGATCACCGCTACAACGCCGTCACCCACCAGCTTGGCGGCGGTGTTGGTTGCCACCTCCGGCTGGCACTGGTCATCCTCGATGATAAGCTCGACCTGACGACCCATGACGCCGCCGTTGGCGTTCACTTCGGCTGCTACCAGCTCTGCGGCATTTACCGTGGGCAAGCCGTAAGACGCCAGGTCACCACTGTGAGCACCTGCAACACCGATTCTAATCGGTCCACCTTCCTGCTGTCCTCCCGCGAATACGAGAGTTGTCAGCAGGACCATAGCAACGAAAAACACGCTGAATTTATTTCGCATGCCATTCCTCCTTTTGAAATTTGTCGCATTATGCTGTAGAGAGCCCCGTTCGTGCAAGGACTGTTGCAGCTTTCCGTATAATTATACGACTACGGTCGGTGGGCCGACTCCCGGGGCGATAGGTTCTCAGCATTGGAACGTCACGCTAACTGAGGCGGGCCTCATCGCTCTCGAGCTCCCGGTGACGTATTCGGTGGAACCGGTCTACCAACTCCTCCACGGTGAGGCTGGATTTCTCAGCCCCGGAGACGTCGAGAATGATTTCGCCCTTATCCATCATGAGCAGCCGATTCCCGAAATCGATCGCGTGCTGCATGTTGTGGGTTATCATCATCGTCGTAAGCTGGTACTCCTCAACGTACTTTCGCGTGAGTTGCAGAACCATCGCGGCGTTTTTCGGATCCAGGGCGGCGGTGTGCTCATCCAGAAGGATCAACGCCGGCCGACTCAGAACCATCATGAGCAGCGTCAGCGCTTGCCGCTGGCCACCGGAGAGCAGTTTCACGTTGTCCTTCATCCGCCGCTCGAGGCCCATGCCCAGATCGATGAGTTGTTCCTGGAAAAACTCCCGACGGCGCCGATTCAGACTGATCTTGAGACCTTTGAAGCCCTTTCGGTAGCATATCATCATGTTGTCCTCCAGCGTCATGGAGCCCGCAGTGCCCAACATGGGATTCTGAAAGATTCTTCCAATGTACGCCGCCCGCCGGTACTCCGGTTCGCGGGTCACGTCCTGATCATTAATCCTGATCACGCCACTACTGGGCGGGTAGGCGCCGGCCACCAGGTTGAACAAGGTGCTCTTTCCGGCACCATTACTCCCGATAATCGTGATGAAATCGCCCTCCCGAACCTGGAGGTCCGTCGGCCGGAGCGCAGGCACTTCGTTCACCGTACCTGGATGAAACGTTTTGCTTACCTGGTTCAGTTGAATCATGACGTTCCGGCTCCCGCTCTGATGCTCTTCCGCAACCGTGCGGACTCACTCCGATCGGTGCGATAGCGACTCACGATGAGCGCCGCGATGATCAGCAGCCCGGTGATCAGGCGCAGATCATTGGGGGTGAGATTTATGTGATACCCGTAGTAGCGGCCAAGGTACATAATTCCGCGATACACGATCGAGCCGAGCAGCACCCGTAGGGTAAGCAGTCCGATGCGATTAGAGCTGAGCAGGAACTCGCCGATCATCACCGAGGCGAGTCCGGCGATGATAATACTCTGCCCCATATTCACGTCGGCAAACCCCTGATACTGCGCGGCGAACGCGCCGGAAAGCGCCACGAGACCGTTGGAGAGGCCGACTCCGATCAGTTTCAGCCACTCCGGGTTCACCCCCTGGCTCACCACCATCTGCTGGTTGTCGCCCATCGCACCGAGCGTTAAGCCCAGGTCCGTATGAAAGAACGCATCCAACAGCAACTTAATACCGATCGAGACCACAACAAAGAAGGTAAATACCGCCCATTCCGGTGGCATAATTGGCCCCAAGAGCGCCACTGCCTCACTGAGAATCGTGTCCCGCCGCAGGAGCGGCAGGTTGGCGCGGTTTCCCAAAATGCGAATATTGATCGACCACAGCATCGTCATCGTGAGAATACCGGCCAGGAGATTTGGCACCTTGAGCTTGTTATGAATAGTGGCCGTGATCGCCCCTGCCGCTAATCCACCACCGAACGCCATGACCAGCGCCACCACCAACGGCACGCCATTGACCACGGACACGGCCATGATCACCGCTCCCAGGGGGAACGATCCGTCCACCGACAGGTCGGGGAAGTCGAGAATACGGAACGTAATGAACACGCCGAGGGCCATGATGCCGTACAGCAGGCCCTCGACCAGAATTCCTTCTACCATGACCGGTACACGCCGCTACTGTACCGCACCGTCTTCAATCACGATCGAGGCATCTTCCAGAACGGAATCCGGCACGGTTATGCCCAAATCAGCCGCTACATCCAGGTTAATCAGCAGATCGAGATCAGAGGGATCCTCCAAAAACAGGGTGGGAATCGTCGCCGGATCCGCTCCTTCCAGAATATCG
>CAZNRF010000247.1:0-5525 GCA_964575075.1 uncultured Spirochaeta sp.
GTTCCTGCTCGTTCCGCGCCATGAGGTCTCGTACCGTGGCGACCATGATCGCGAAATCACGGCTGAGCGCGCCGATTTCATCACGCCGCTCAACCCGCAAATCGATATCAAACTGCCCCTGCTCCACCGCCTGCATCGAGCGACGCAGCCGCATGATCGGCAGGGAGATGCGCCGAGAGAGCACTACGGTGAGAACCATCACGATCGCGAGGCACAACGCCACCCACGACAGGAAGTATCCCCGCAACTGACGCTGCCCCGCCAGCAGCTGATCGACTGAATTTACCGCGACCACCCTCCAGCCGGTGCGCTCTACCGTTTCCACGCTGTAGAGCCGCTGATCTCCCTCGAAGCGCCGAACCAGCTCTTGCTCTTCGTTGGCAAGGATCGCTTCTATGGGCTCACTCACGAGGTTGCTGTAGATGAGTTGCTGCTGCGGATGGTAGATAATGCTTCCGTCGGCATCGGTAATAAAGAGGTAGCCCCGGGGGCCCAGTTGGACGCTCCGCGCCAGCTGCTCGATCACCCGAAAGTTGAGATCCACCAGGAGCACGAGATCCCCGCTGCGACGAGAAAGACTCACCACCCACTGGTAGTGGTCACGCAACAGGTTCTGCACGCGCGCCCCGCTGTACACCGGGGCGCCGGCAGCGTCGATCGCATCGCGAAACCACGATTGCCGCAGCGGATCTACCACCGGATTGAGCGGCAGGTCGCTGCTGTGTATCAGGATACCCGCATCCCGCTCCGCCAGGGCCAACAAACTCACATCGGGGCGCATCCGCGAGACCGTGGCAAAGACACGGCGCACGCTCGGCACCAGATCACGCCGCTCCGGATCGGCGATCAGCGCATCCACATCCTCATCATCCAGAAGCCCCGTGGCGATGCCGTCCATTTCGCCCAGATAATCACCAATACTGGTCCGTACCTGGCCGAGGAGCTGGTCGGTGTAATGAGTAGTTGTATCCCACAGCGCATCCCGGGTCAGCACCAGGGCGGTAGTACCAAGAAACAGGACGGTGAAGACCACCACGAGGCTGTACGCCACGGCGATCGTGATCTGGATACTATTGGACTCCAGGACACGGGGCAGCCGCATCAGGTACCACCTCCGCTATGCCGGGCGCGGTACTGCGTGGGGGTCATCCCGCACACTTTCTTGAAGGTGGAAGAAAAGTAATGAGGATCCCGGAATCCCACCTGGGGAGCGATCTCGTATCCGCGGCCGGCTCCGGTTCGCAGGAGCTCCCGGGCATGCTCAATTCTCACCTCCGTGAGGTACTCCACAAACGTCTTCCCGGTGATTGTTTTGAAGCGCTGGCTAAAATAGCTCACACTCACTGAGAGCTCGGCGCACACCTCGGTGAGGCTCAGTCCCGGATCCCGAAAGTGTTCCCGGAGGTACGTTTCTGCGGCTCGCACCTTTACCTCCGCCTGGTTGCGGACGCGATCCTCCAGAGAGTCCAGAATGCGATCGAGAAGGCTGGAAAACCAGCGGTGCACCGCCTCGAGACTCGGAAGCCGGGCGAGCTCCTCAAAGGGATTGGCCTGGGGCGAGGTGAACACCCCAAAGTCTACCTCCAACGCCTCCGCCGCATCCAGGACGCGTGCCAGATCGCGCTGCAGCACAAGTATGCACGCCGCCACCGGCTGATTGCTGCTGCGGCACGCCGCAACCCGCGCGGTCAGCGCCGCGTGTACCGCCTCGCGATTGACGTTACGAATGCCCACCTCCAACTCCGGCAACGACTCGCGGGCCGGCGGGCGATCCCGCAGGGACGCCGGAGCACCTCCACGGGAGCTCCCCACCGCCGTCTCTTCGGCGATCACCCGGTTCCCGCCGGTGAGAAAGCGCCGTGCCAGTCGCCGGCGGGCGCCGTGATAGCTTTCCCGCACATCGTTCAGCCTCCCGTAGGCCGGCCCTACCGCCACGGTGACCGATCCCAGCGCCCGCTCAGCCACCGCCCGCCGCAGGAGATCGGCGCGCTCCAGTATATCCGGATCAGGCCCGGCCAATATGAGCGCGATATCCGCATCCTGCACAGCTACCTGCACCGCCTGCCACGGCGTTGCGCAGACCTCAGCCGTGAGGTTCGCGATAGCAAGATTCCGGATTCCCGGAGAGTCACCCTCGTCCGCGGTGGCCGGGGGATCCGGCGAGACGAGGAGCACCCGGATACGTCCGGCAGGAAAAGAGATACCCAACTCGTCCAGGCGAGGGAGCACCTGGGCAACCGGCTCGGAGCCGGTGAGAAGATCGTTGAGGGTCCGCTGCTGGAGGAGTGGCATACTCTCCTCCCACTGACGGCGCAACTGCTCCTCCGCCTGCCGCCGACGCTCCGTCGCCCGCAACTCTCCCGCCAGGCGCTTGAGAACGGCGGAAAGCTCTTTGGAGGAGATCGGTTTGAGCAGAAAATCCCATACCTGGAGCCGTACCGCCTCCTGGGCATATTCGAACTCATCGTGACCGGTGAGCAGCAGCACCTGCACCGCCGGAAACTCCCGGGCCATGATGCGGGTCAGCTCGATGCCGTCCAGGAACTGCATGCGGATGTCGGTGAGGATGACGTCCGGCGGCATGGTGCGAACCGCCTCCAGGGCGGCCCGACCATCCTCAAAATCTCCCGTTACGGTGAAACCCAGGGCGTCCCAGTTAATCCGATCCCGGACGCCCTCCCGAACCACCGCCTCGTCGTCTACGATCATTACCGAGAAACGGCGGGCTTCGCTCATAGGGAGCGCACAACCTCCAGCAAAAGGTTCCACGTTCGGGCCGTGGATGAGATACTCACCCGCTCATCCGGGGTGTGCACACCGTCCATATTGGGGCCAAAGGAGATCATGTCCATCCCGCCCACTTTGTCACCGATGACGCCGCACTCCAGCCCGGCGTGAAAAGCGCCCACCTCCGGCTCCTCACCGTGGAGCCGCGTGTAAGCGGCCACCGCGGTGGCAAGCAGCGGGCTGTCCGTGCGCGGCGGCCAGGCGGGATACGCCTCCCCCGCCCGGGGGGTTCCGCCGGCCAGGCGAATCGCCGCGGTGATCTTGGTGGAGGCCCACTCGATGAGCGATCCCCGGGAGGAGCGCTGGCTGGTGAGAACCAACAGATCTCCGTCCTCAATCCGAACCGCCGCCAGGTTGGAGGAGGTCTCTACCAGCCCCGGCACCTCATCGCTCATTCCCAGGACGCCGTGGGGAAGCGCTAAGAGCAGGTCCACGATCGGTCGGGCGCCGCCGGCACTGATGACGCGCTCGGGGAGGTCGGTGGCCGCCGTCGAAACGGCGAGGTTTGGCTCGCGGTCCCCAAACTCCGCGGCCAACTCGTCCCGGACCGCCGCCGCGGTGCTCACCACCGTGTCGGTATCATCGGCGGGAACCACGATCACCACTTCGAACTCGCGGGGTATGGCGTTGTGCTTGTCGCCGCCACGGATGTCGGCGATCCGTAGTGCCGGCACCGCCTGGAGAAGGCGAACGGTGAGCCGTGCTCCCAGGACCACGCTGTTGCCGCGCTCCTCGTGGATATTCACCCCGCTGTGACCGCCCCGGAGGCCGGTGAGCTGCACCGTCATCGCCCGTACTCCGCCGGACGCATCGGTTCGTTCCCACACCAGCGGCACCGTGCCGTAGGTGTTCTTCCCCCCGGCGCACCCGATGCAGAAAAAGCCCTCCTCCTCGGTGTCCAGATTGATCATTGTCCGGCCGGTGACCACCTCCGGATCGATTTTCAGAGCGCCGGTGAGGCCGGTCTCCTCATCCACGGTGAAAATGCACTCCACCGGCGGCAGCGGGGCGACATCGGACTCCAAGAGCGCCAGCATCATCGCCACGGCGATGCCGTTATCCGCCCCCAGCGTCGTTCGGTCGGCGGTGAGCCAGTCACCCTCGCGCACCAGCGCGATCGGGTCGGTGTCGAAGTCATGATCCACACCCATATTCTTCTCGCAGACCATATCCAGATGGCCCTGGATCGTCACAATGTCGTGATCAGCGCCGTCTCCCCGACCCGGCCGGCGGACCACCGCGTTTCCCACCTCGTCGGTGAGCGCCTCCAGTCCCATCCGTGCCGCCTCGTCCAGCACGTACCGGCGGACGTTCTCTTCTTTTTTGGAGCAGCGCGGAATCGCCGAGATCGCCGCAAAGTGGCGCCACACCGCCTCCGGTTCCAGTCCTGCTATCGCTTCATTGGATGTCATCGTATTCATACCGACCGATTGTAAATCCAAACGGCGCGGCTGCCCAGCGGGTACGCAGGCCGCCGGCCCGTGCGTCCCGCAGCCCGCCTTACTCGCCCGCATCACTCGGCCGGCGACCGCTTGTCCGCGGTACCAACAATCTGGTATCGTGGGCTATTATGAAGTTCGACTTTACAACCAAGGTCTTCGATAAAGAGAAGATCACATTAGCAGGAACCGAAGAGTACATCGTGCGAGGTGGTCGTCACCTCTTTTCCAAACTGCCGCAGGCGTTTGACGGCATTACGCAGATCGGCGTCATCGGCTGGGGTAGTCAGGGCCCGGCGCAGGCGCAGAACCTTCGGGACTCCCTGAAAGATGCCGGGAGCGACATCAAGGTGGTTGTCGGACTCCGGGACGGCTCCAGCTCCTGGAGCAAGGCCGAGGCCGCGGGATTCTCCGCCGCCGAGGGCACCCTCAAAGAGATGATGACCGTCATCGGCGAGAGCGATATCGTCATCCTGCTGATCTCCGATGCCGCCCAGGCAGAGCTTTATCCCAAGGTGTTCCAGGCGATGAAGCCCGGCGCAACGCTGGGTCTCTCCCATGGGTTTCTCCTGGGCCACCTCAAGAGCAAAGGCGAGTACTTCCCCAAGGACATGAACGTCATCGGCGTCTGCCCCAAAGGCATGGGCCCCAGCGTCCGGCGCCTCTACGAGCAGGGCCGCACCACCGACGGCGCCGGCATCAACTCCAGCTTCGCCGTGGAGCAGGACATAGACGGCAAAGCTACGGACTACGCCATCGGCTGGTCCGTGGCCCTGGGATCACCCTTCAGTTTTATGACCTCCCTGGAGATGGAGTACCGCTCCGACATCTACGGTGAGCGGGGTATCCTCCTGGGCGCCGTCCACGGCATCGTGGAGAGCCTGTACCGCCGCTACGTGATGGAGTCCGGTATGGATCCCAAAGACGCCTTTAACCACACCGTGGAGTCGATCACCGGTCCTATTTCCGAGAAGATCAGCCACACCGGCATCAAGGCGGTATATGACGATCTCTCCGGAGAGGACAAAAAGACGTTTGAGGTGGCCTACAGCGCCGCCTACCGGCCGGCCAAAGAGATCCTCCAGGAAATCTACGACGAGGTAGCCAGCGGCAACGAGCTCCGCGCGGTAATCCTCGCCTAGGAACGGATGAGGGTGCATCCCTTCGATACGATCGACAACACCCCCATGTGGCCGGTGGGCAAAGAGGGCCGCGCCGCCCGGCAACCGGACAAGACGCCCCTCAACGCCTTTACCGCCGGGGTGTCCATCGCCACGATGAACCACCCGGTAGACGTCC
>CAZNRF010000248.1:0-1490 GCA_964575075.1 uncultured Spirochaeta sp.
GGCGGTTCTCGCCGGCAGGTTCGCCGTGGGGCTTGAGACAAGTGCCGCTCAGGGGCTCTTCGGCGCGGTGACCCTCGCGGGTATTCTCATGGGTATCGGGTATATGTCGCTCCTGGTCCCCCTGGCGAGCGGCGGCGGTCTGATGGTGCGGGCGCTGCGGAACACCGGAAAGACCGCCTTCACTCTTTACATCGGCCAGACGGTGGTGGCCCTCGTAGTGTTCAGCGTTCTTCTTTCCCCGTTGTGGGGGACTTGGAGTCGCCTGCCCTTGCTGGTCTATGTGATCCTCACCACCGTCGTGCAGGTGGTGTTTGCCCACTGGTGGCAGACGCGCCGGGGTATGGGACCGCTGGAGGGAATGTGGCGGCGCCTGGCAACGGTAGCCCCGTGAGTCCGAGCAGAAGGGCCACCTATAGACGGCGGTAAAAAGCCTGCCTATCCGATATCGGAGTTAGAGGGGGCTATACGAGGGGGCACCCGCGTGAACTGGGGAAATTGTCAGTGTCGGGATCGCACTACCCGTCCCCGTGTTTTGTGTGAGGAAGCGGGGTGTCATTATTCCCCTTCCAGACTTCAGTTCCTTGCTGATATGTGATACTGTGAGAATATGAAAAATATCACAGTTTCTGTGTCAGATGAGGTTTTTCATAGGGCAAAGATTCGAGCGGCATTGCTGAACGTTTCCGTCTCGGCACTGGTGCGTCAGTCTCTGGAGCAGATCGCCGGAGAGGAGACCGAATTCGAGCGGCTCCGTGGACGGGAACTCCAGATCAGGGAGGAGATTGTTCGCGGTCACACCGATTTCTCCGGATCCGACCGCGTTTCCCGCGATGAGGCTCACCAGCGTCATGCGCTTTCTTGATACCAACATACTCCTGTACAGCATCAGTGGCGTCCCCGGGGAACGGGAAAAGGCAGCTATCGCCCGGAAACTGCTGGAATCCGCAGATCTCGCGTTGTCTGCGCAGGTGATTCAGGAGTTTGTCGTTCAGGCAACGCGAACGTCCCGGTCCGATCGACTCAGCTTTGAAGAAGCACTTGCGTTGGCCGAGACGTGGACCCGCTATCCCGTTCTGGAGACATCGGTGGACCTCGTGTTTCGGGCGGGACGCTCGGCTGAACGGTGGCAGATCTCGTACTGGGATGCCGCGATTATCGAAGCTGCACGAAAATTGAAGTGCCGCCAGGTTCTGTCGGAAGACCTCAACGCAGGACAGGACTACGCAGGCGTCACCGTGGTGAATCCCTTTGAAGGGTAGACTTCCTGGGGTGTGGCGGAGGGTGCATACTAATGGGCAGGAATGAGATGAGAGACGAATACGACTTTTCCAACGGAGTGCGCGGTCGCTTTTTCCAACCGAATGAGCCCACCGACTAGAACCAATGAGGGACAACACTTCGGTGGACCACGCGTTTTTGTTGGAGTCACCTCAACGTTCGCCTCTCAATGAATGAAGGATCGGGATGTGGACGATTTCAGACTGTTGATC
>CAZNRF010000248.1:1590-5523 GCA_964575075.1 uncultured Spirochaeta sp.
GTTCGCCTCTCAATGAATGAAGGATCGGGATGTGGACGATTTCAGACTGTTGATCGATTTGCACAAACACGGCTATCGCCAGGGACCCGGCGGGGATGCCGAAACGGAGCGGGCCCTCGATCTGGCCATGATCGATCGGACGGCACCGCTCAGGATTGCCGATATCGGGTGCGGCACGGGGGCATCGACGATCCTGCTTGCCACGCTTTTGAACGCCCACATCACCGCCGTGGATTTCCTACCGGATTTTCTGGATGTTCTGGGTCACCGGGCCGCACGCGCCGGCGTTGCGGCCAAGATATCTCCCCTCGCCCGGTCCATGGACGATCTCCCGTTTGATGACGAGGAACTGGATATCATCTGGTCCGAAGGTGCCGCCTACAACATCGGCTTCGAGACGGGTGTAGCCGAATGGAGACGGTTTCTAAAACGGGGCGGGCTATTGGTTGTCTCCGAGATCACATGGCTCACGGACTCCCGCCCGGAAGAACTTCAGAACTATTGGGATAACGAGTATCCGGAGATCGATGGAGCTTCGGCCAAGATTAAGATTCTCGAAGCGCACGGCTATTCGCCGGTTGGGTACTTCGCGTTGCCGGAACACTGCTGGCTGGACCATTACTACCGCCCCATGCAGGCGCGGTTCGAAGACTTCCTCCAGCGCAACGAACACAGTGACGCAGCACGGGCGGTTGTAGCCGCGGAGCAGCGGGAGATCGACCTCTACGAACGATACAAAGCTTACTTCAGCTACGGAATGTACATAGCTAAACGGACGGGGTAAGCGGCGAACCAGACGATGCGGTCCGCGCCTGATCCGAGGAGAGAGCGGAGCGCACCTCCAGGCCCTCGGGTTCGACCTAATTCCTCATATTGGAGATCCATCTCTGCGGTGTGCTACACTGTCGGCGTGAGTGATCTCCACACCGAAAAGTACTTTGAAGACGACGTGGTTGCGCACCTGACCTCCCATGGCTGGCTGGGAGGCGATCCCGCCCGCTACGTCGCCGAGCGCGCCCTATACCCGGAGGATGCGCTGTGGTGGGTGCAATATGCCTACCCCACCGAGTGGGAGAAGTTTGTCCTGCAAAACCCGGGGGACCCGGACGGCGCGTTCTTGGACCGGCTGACGCAGGCGTTGGACAAGCACGGGACCTTGGCGGTGCTGCGCCACGGCTTTAAGATCGCCGGGCTGGGGAGCACGCGCCTGGCGATGATGACCTCCCGCCCCGCCTCGGGCAACAATCCGGAGGCGGTGGAACGGTATGAGGCTATTCGCTGTCGGGTGGTGCGACAGGTGCACTACTCTCCGCACCGTCCCGCCGAGAGCATCGATCTGGTCCTGTTTGTAAACGGGCTGCCGGTGGCCACCATGGAACTCAAGACGCAGTTTACTCAGTCCGTGCATGACGCGATCCGGCAATATCGTTTTGATCGCCCACCCACGGACCCCACCACCCGCAGCCGGGAGCCGCTACTGCAGTTTCGCTCGCGGGCGATTGTGCATTTTGCGGTGAGCACCGAAGAGGTGTACATGGCCACGCGCCTCGCCGGGGCGCACACCCGCTTTTTGCCCTTTAATCGGGGTTACCTGGAGGGCGCGGGAAATCCGCCAAACCCCGACGGCTATAAGACGGCGTACCTGTGGGAGCGCGTGCTTCAGCGCGACGCGTGGCTGCACATTGTGGCCAAGTTTGTGCATCTCGAGGAGCGTGACGCCGGAAAGCAGACCCTGATCTTCCCGCGATTTCACCAGTGGGATGCGGTGACGCAGTTGGTGGCGGATGTGCGATCCCACGCCGGGGAGGCGGTGCGCCGGCTGATTCAACACTCGGCGGGTTCCGGCAAGAGTAACTCCATCGGCTGGTTGGCGCACCATCTCTCCTCACTGTGGATCTCCGATGAGAAGAAACTGTTCGACTCGGTCATCGTGGTCACCGATCGCACGGTGCTGGACTCACAGCTGCAGGACACCATTTACCAGTTTGACCACAAACAGGGGGTGGTTGAGCGCATTACCACCGAGGGTGGCGCCAAGAGCACCCAGCTGGCGCAGGCGTTGGCGCAGCGCAAGCCGATTATCATCGTCACCATTCAGACGTTCGGTAAGGTGCTGGAGAAACTGGGCAGCCAGGAGATGCAGGATCACACCTTTGCGGTGATCGCCGACGAGGCGCATACCAGCCAGACCGGTAAAGCGGCTGCCAGCCTCAAGCAGGCCCTGGGGTTCACGGTAAAAGATGAGGATGAGGAGATCTCCCTGGAGGATGTGCTCACCGAGGCCGCCAATAGCCGCTACGGGGCGGGCAATATCAGCTACTTCGCCTTTACCGCCACCCCCAAGGCCAAGACGATGCAGCTCTTTGGCAGCCAACAACCCGACGGCAGCTACCTTCCGTTTCACAGCTACCCCATGCGGCAGGCGATTGAGGAGGGCTTTATCCTCGATGTGCTTACCGGCTACATCCCCTACAAGGTGGCGTATAAGCTGGCGCACCAGGGCCGCGATTACGATGATGAGGAAGTGGACAAGTCGGAAGCCTCAAAGGCGCTCTCGCGGTGGGTGCGACTCCACCCCTACAACATCGCCCAGAAGGTGCAGATTATCGTGGAGCACTTTCGCGAGCACGTGGCGGGCCGCCTCAACGGTGAAGCCAAGGCGATGGTGGTTACCGGCTCGCGGAAAGAGGCGGTGCGCTACAAGCTCGCCATGGATCGCTACATCTACCGGCAGCACTACCGCTACGGCACGCTGGTGGCGTTTTCCGGCGAGGTACACGACCCGGAATCAAGCGTGTTCCCGCTCACCGAAAAGAATATGAACCCCGGCCTCGGCGGGGAGGACTTGCGCACCGTGTTTGACCACGACGCGTACCAGGTGATGATCGTGGCCAACAAGTACCAGACCGGCTTCGACCAGCCCAAGCTGGTGGCGATGTACCTGGACAAGCGGCTCGCCGGCGTGGCCACGGTGCAAACGCTCTCGCGGCTCAACCGCACCTACCCCGGCAAGGACTGGACCGCCGTGCTGGACTTCGTCAACGACCCGGAGCAGGTGCTGGCCGATTTTCAGCAGTACTACCGCGGGGCCACCCTGCCCACCGGCGCCGATCCGCAAATGGTGATCGACCTGCAGGAGAAACTGGACGCCCAGGGCATCTACTACGAGTCGGAGGTGGATGCGTTTGCCGAAGCGTATTACACGGCCGTGGGCGCCGGGCGGGAGCTGACGCAGCGGCAGTTGTCGGCCAGGATGGCACCGGTGCTCCAGCGGTTTACCGACCGCCTCTCCGCGGCCCGCCTCGCCCGGGACGAAACGGCAGTGGATGCGCTCAAGCTCTTTGTCAAAGATATGGAGAGCTTCTGCAGCCTGTATGATTTTCTCTCCCAAATCGTGCCCCTGGGCGACGCCGACCTGGAGAAACGCTATCTCCTCTTTAAACACCTCGCGCATCCGCTGCGGGAGGCGCTCCTCACCGGCATCGCCGATGACGGGGGAATCGACCTGAGCCGGATCACCCTCACCCATTACGCAATTCACCGCCGCGGTGGAGCGGACACCGAGGGGCTTTCGATGGATCCCAACGGCATGTCGGTACTGGAGGCTCCCACCGGTCAGGGCACCGGCGAGGCGCGCTCCCGGGAAGAGGTGTTGCTCTCGGAGTTGGTGGCGCAGCTCAACAAAATCTTTGAAGGCGACCTCTCCGACGCGGACATGGTGAACTACGCCGAAGCCACCCGCGACAAGGTAATGGAAGACAGTGAGGTGGTGATCCAGGCCCAAAACAACGAAAGCCTGGACCAGTTTGCCAACGGCAAGATCCGCGACGCCGTGCCCAGCGCCATTATCCAGATGATGGAGGCCAACGCCGAAATGACGCAACAGGTGATGGCCAGCAAGGAGACGATGGCCCGCTTTGTCCAGGTGGTAAC
>CAZNRF010000249.1:0-5474 GCA_964575075.1 uncultured Spirochaeta sp.
GCGGCGCGGATCGCCTTGTTGAGCGCCTCAAGGAACGTGCGGCCCAACGCCAGACTCTCGCCGACGCTTTTCATTTGCGTCCCGAGACTCACGTATCCGGCCGGGAATTTCTCCAGCTCAAACCGCGGCACCTTCACCGCCACGTAATCCAGCGCCGGCTCAAAGCTCGAAACGGTCTTCCCGGTGATATCGTTAATCACCTCATCCAGGGTGTACCCCACTGCCAGTCGCGCCGAGGCGCGGGCGATGGGGAAGCCGGTGGCCTTACTGGCCAGGGCCGAACTTCGGGAGACCCGCGGGTTCATCTCAATAACGATCATGCGCCCGTCGGCCGGGTTATAGGCGAACTGCACGTTTGACCCGCCACAGTCCACTCCCACGCCGCGGAGGATATCGATCGACGCGGTGCGCATCCGTTGATACTCCCGGTCGGACAGGGTCTGCACCGGGGCCACGGTGATGCTGTCGCCGGTGTGCACCCCCATGGGATCGATGTTTTCAATGGAACAGACGACCACCGCGTTATCGGCGGCGTCGCGCATCACCTCCAGTTCAAACTCCTGCCATCCGATGAGACTCTCTTCGATGAGCGCGGTGTGCACGGGACTCTCCGCCAGGGCGTGTTCGATCGCCTCCCGCGCCTCATCCTCGGTGTAGGCGATGCTTCCCCCTTTGCCGCCGAGGGTGTAGCTGGGGCGGATGATCAGCGGCAGACCGAACTCCGCCTTCACTCCAAGTGCCTCAGCAAGACTCGTCACCAGCGCCGACCGCGGGCTCTCCAGACCCAGCTGTTCCACCAGACCTTTAAAGGCGCCCCGGTCCTCGGCAAGCCTGATCGAGTCGATGGAGGCTCCGATGACCTCCACGCCGTGCCGCGCGAGTACCCCCGCCGCTTCGAGGTCCATCGCCAGGTTGAGCGCCGTCTGGCCGCCCATGGTCGCCAGAATCGCGTCGGGCTGCTCCCGACGGATGATGTCCTCGATATAGGGAACCTCGAGCGGGTCCATATAGATTGCGTCGGCGGTCCCGGGAGTCGTCATCACGGTGGCGGGATTTGGATTGACCAGGATCACCCGGTAGCCCTCTTCCTTGAGCGCCTTTACCGCCTGGTTGCCGGAATAGTCGAACTCGCAGGCCTGGCCGATCACGATCGGACCACTTCCGATGAGGAGAATCGACGAAATATCTGTTCGTTTGGGCATCGCTACTGCTCTCCCTTCTGCCCCTCCCCGGTCGCACGATACCCGGGAATCGCCTCGAGAAACGCCTCAAAAATCCAGCGGCTATCGGCGGGCCCCGGGGCGCTCTCAGGATGAAACTGCGTGGAACGGATACCGCGGGCGTCGTCCCGGAGGCCTTCGACACTGCCGTCGTTGGCGTTTCGGAACCACACCGCAAGTCCCGGTGGGAGCGAGTCCTCGTCTACCGTGAACCCATGGTTCTGGCTGGTAACAAACACGCGGCGGGTTATCTCGTCCCGGACCGGATGGTTCACGCCGTGGTGGCCGAACTTCATCTTGCTGGTGCGCCCGCCGACCGCCTCGGCGATGATCTGGTGGCCGAGACAGATTCCGAGGACCGGAAGCTCACCAAGGAGCTCCCGGGTTTGGGCCACCTGGTGCTCCAGGACCGCCGGATCTCCCGGCCCGTTGGAGATCATCACCGCCTCCGCCCCGGTAGCGCGAATCTCCCCGGCAGTGGCGGTGGAGGGAACCACGGAGAGGCGGCATCCCAGCGCCTGGAGCTCCCGAACGATGTTGGCTTTGGCGCCGCAGTCATAGAGTGCGATGTGGGGCCCGGTACCACGCTCCCCCGGCGGGCCGTCGTCCCGGAGAGACGCGGCACCGCCCAAATCCACCGCTACCGGCGTACCTACCTCACCGAGGAGACCACGCCCCTCCATGGAAGGAAAGCGCGACAGCTGGGCGGCCAGATCCGCATAGGCGGTTGCACCGTCAGCACCGTCAGCACCGTCGGCACCGTTGGCAGCGCAGATCACGGCGTTCTGCGCTCCCTTCTCCCGGAGATGGAGCGTCAGAGCGCGCGTATCGACTCCGCTGATACCGGGAACACCGTTCTCCCGGAGGTACGCGTCCAGCGTGATCCGGTCCGCATGAACCGGGCCGCGGTACAGCTCCCGGACTACCAGGCCGGCCACTTTTACCACCCGCGTCCGCCCCTCCTCGGGGCCACTCTCCGACCAGGCCGCGTCAACTCCGTAGTTGCCGATGTGAGGATAGGTCATTGCAACGATCTGCCCGGTGTAGGACGGGTCGGTGAGAACCTCCGGGTAGCCGGACATGGCAGTATTGAATACCACCTCACCAAAATGCATGAGGTAGGACGGCGCATCGCCCCCTTCCAGAGCCGAACGCGCCTCCTCGAGGGAGAGGACCGGAGCTCCAAAGGCACGCCCGGGAAACACCGAGCCGTCGGCCAGTACCAGCACTGCAAATGTCTCATCGGACATGACACACCCTCCTCTTGCGCCGCATTGTGCCGATACCGGGCGCAAAGCACAAGGCGCTGTATACCGTTCCATTGCATATTTTTCCGTTCCTGACAAAATCGCACAGATATCGTATACTCACCTCGTGGCGTTCTATTTGTCTCGCAAATTGTCTCACACCGTTCTTGGTCCGATTCGCGGCACCATTCGCCTGATATATTTCGCGTTGGTGTTCTTGTCCGCGAGTCTCGTGACCCTTACCTTGCAAGCGGTGCTGCCCACGCGCCGATTCCGGCGAATGCGGCCCCGCCTCAGCCGTCGCCTTGCGAGAACGGTCCTGCTGGCATCCAATTTTCGTCTTCGATATGAGGGCACTCCCCCGCCCCCGGGCTCGATGATCGTTGCCAATCATTTGAGCTGGGCCGATACGTTCACGTTTCTCAGTCAGCTCGGGTGTCGATTCGTGGCCACACATGTCTACGGTTCGATCATGGGATTCAGCGCGGTGCTGCGCTCAGTGGGAGTGGAGTTTGTAAATCGCATGAGTCTGCGGGCGATGGGGCCGGCGCGGCGGGTTATTACCCGAATCCTGGAACGACAGGAATCGCTCATGGTGTTTCCTGAAGGACGCACGAGCCGCGGCGAGGTGGTACGACCCTTTCGTGCGGCGTTCTTCCAGGTGGCGATCGACCTGGGTATTCCCGTAGCACCAGCCAGCATTCGGTATATCACCCCGCCGGGCTGGCCACCGGCAAGTGTGGTGGTTGGTTGGGAGGAGTGGCCTCCGCTCCTGGTACACATCTGGCGCGCCTTCCACGTGCCGCGCATTATTTGTGAGATTCGGTACGGCGATGTGGTTGTCTCCGCCGAGAGCCGCCGCGTGCTCTCGGAAGAGCTTCACGCCCGGGTGGTAGAGCTGTACCGCCCTATGCCGCAACTGGCAGCGGAAGCGCTGCGGCGCATCGATGTCATCTCCCGGGTGACGCGGGAGATCGTGTGGGGCGATACGCGAGGCGCCGAGATTCAGGCGCGCTTGGCAGATGGGGGCGCCCCCGTGGCGAGGGACTCCGTTACGGGGACTCGCTAAACGCGGCAGTTACCGCCCGGCGATGGACCTGACGATCCCGGTCACTGAACAGCACGAATCGAATCAGCTTGATTGATTGCAACTCCTCCAGCGTATCGCGGATCGTTTCCATGGCGACCCGGGCAGCATCGGCCATGGGATACCCGAACGCGCCGGTAGAAATGGCCGGAAAGCCGATGGAGCTGAGGTGTTTCTCTTCCGCCCGCCGGAGTGAATTGCGGTAGCAATCGGCCAGCAGTGTTGCCTCGGGACGATCGTGACCGTACACCGGGCCGAGGGTGTGAATCACATGGCGATTGGGCAGGTCCCCGGCGCCGGTGATCACCGCCTCGCCGGGAGCGATCGGCGCCAGGGGACGGCACTCCTCGTCTAACTGCGGGCCGGCGGCGCGGTGAATCGCACCGGCCACGCCACCACCAATGCGGAGCTGCGCATTGGCAGCGTTGGTCACGGCATCCAAATCCGATTGGCGGGTGATATCACCGGTAACACATTCAACGGTCACGCCATGGCGCGTAATTGCTTCGGAACTCATATCGGGTTCACCTCCTCAATCGTTTCACTTCGCGACAAACGCTCACCTCCACGATACCATACGCGCTCCATCCCGTCAGGAGTGAGGCGTCCGCTGGCAGAGCTCGAGCAAGACCGATCCGGTGGATTTGGGATGAACAAACGCGATTTGGGCGCCGCCGGCGCCAGCCCGCGGCTGATGGTCAATCATCCTGAGATCCGAGGAGAGCACCGCGGAGATGTCCTGTTCGATCTCTTCGCTCCTGAGGGCGAGATGGTGGATACCCTCGCCGCTTCGCTCCAGAAACGCGGCGATCGGTCCCGCACCGTTGATCGGCTCCAGGAGCTCTACCCGACCCGCTCCGGTATCAAAGATCGCGGTGCGCACCTGCTGATCAGCTACTTCTTCAATCTCCGGCTCGCCGAGCCCCAACACATCCCGGTAGAAGGGGATCCGCTCTTCCAGTGATTTTACCGCGATGCCAATGTGATCGATGCCGCTAATCATTGTGGTCCTCCATCCTCATCCTCCATTGTTACGCTCAGGGTGTCGAGCATACGCGACAACCGCCGGCGCACTTCCCCAAACGGTACCGGACCGGCGGTGTTTGCCAGGTCGTGGCGTCGGATCCACTGCCGAAAGAGATCCCCCGCCATCTGCTCCAGCGCCCCTGAGATGCGGCGCCGCCGGCGCTCCGAGAGATCACCCGTAGCCTCCAGAGCGGTGATGCGATCGGTCAGGGCGCCGTACACCTCGGCCACCCCCGTACCGTCGGTAGCGATTACCGGCAAAATCACCGGCGGCAATTCCGTTCCCGGCGAAACGAGGTTGGCCCGATGGAGCGCCCGCTCCAGCTCCTGCGCCCCGGCCAGGTCGGCCTTGTTGACCACGTAAAGATCACCGATCTCCATGACCCCCGCCTTGAGCGTCTGAATCTCGTCACCGGTACCGGGATTGAGCACCACCATCACTACGTCCGCTACCGTCATAATCCCCACCTCGGACTGACCGACACCCACCGATTCCAGCAGGATCGTACCGAATCCGGCGGCTCCCAGCACCGAGGCGGCCTCTAAGGTGGCTGCAGAGAGCCCGCCGCCGGAGCCCCGGGTGGCCATAGAGCGGATAAAGACGCCGGTATCACCGGCGTGGCGGGTCATGCGCAGACGATCGCCCAGGAGCGCCCCGCCGGAAAACGGCGAGGAGGGATCGACCGCCAACACCGCCACGCGCTCCCCCGACTCCCGGACGGTATCGACGAGGGCACTAATGAGGGTGCTCTTTCCCGCGCCGGGAGGGCCGGTGAGACCGATGATTGTGGGTGGCGCCCCGGCATCGTGGGTAGGCTCTCGGGCGCTCTCTCGGGCGGCATCTAAGCGCCGCAAGAGCTCATCCCGCTCATCCCGCCCCGCCTCCACCGTCGA
>CAZNRF010000250.1:0-5470 GCA_964575075.1 uncultured Spirochaeta sp.
GGCCGAGATTACTGCCGGGTTGGGATCATTCACGTCCTAACGAGTCGGGTCTGTCCATTGTGTCTGCTGCCACGACCGGACGCCCGGGGTTTATGCGTACAGGCCAATTAGGCTGAACGCAAGCGTTCTGCGGAGCTCGGCCGGTTCTGGCGAGGGATACCCGAACCGACGGGGCTGTTCGTGCGGTCACCGCCGCAACAGAACCGTCGCCCCTGAGGCACCCCTGAAACTCTTTATGGTACTCGACACGCCCGATTGCGGAAAACGTTCCGTTCAGCGGGGCGTGCCGGCCCTAAAGAGGTTCAGTCAATTTCGCTCAGCGATATACCATCGAAGTTCATGGTTTCGATGAACCAGTCATCGCCATCCTTCTCCATAACGAATGATGCAGTCTCGTTGTTGAAGCTGGTTGTGGAGTCGATGACGGCTGAGGCGGTCCCCTGGCTCTCATTCGTCACGGAAATATTTGAGACTTCATACGTTTCGGTGGAAGGGAACTTGCTTTCGAGTGTGTCCGGATTCGCCGCAGCCTGGCGAGTAGTGGTATCCGGGTGCCAATTAAGATATACCTGACTGTAATTGTTGTTCAGGTCGGAAACCAGATTGTTGATTCGGTCCTCGATCGAAACACCTTCCTCTTCCATGGGGCATCCCGACAAGACAAGAATGGCGGCCAACACAGATGCAAACGCAATTGCTCGTAGCGCGCTTTGCTTTTTCATACGAGAACTCTCCTATAGTTAGATATCAACCGCAACAAGCTCGTCCGTTGCGCGTTGTTCGAAGTCAGAAATGATTTCATTGAAGAGCTCAATGAACTGCTGGTACGTCTCATTTTCCTGGTCGAGTATGTATCGCGTTTTCATCTCCATGTACATTGAACCGGCGGCATAGCGACGCAGAGACAAGGCGGTAAGCACATAATACCGAATGTTAAACGCGTGAATGGTAGCTTCATTGCTCAGAGGACTCACTTCCTCACGGAGCGCATCGGCCTCATCTGACTCGCGACCATGCGTTTCAACAGCCTCTTCCAGTTCGGCATATTTTTCATCATAACGAGCACGAGCATCGGCATATAACGCCCGCAGCTCATCAAGTTCAGAGTAGTATACCTGCAACTGGTCGGCTACGCCCTGAAGCACGTCGACGGGGTTCTCAAGAAAGGCCTCTGTCTTAGACGCATTCCAATCGGAGTGGTTAATGGCACGCCCAATCACCGAGTACTTCTCGCCGGGGGGGCCGCCGGCGGGGACTTCGACGGCTTCGTCCTGGGTGAGGCTGACGGAGCTGCCGGCGGAGGTGACTTCCACTTCGCCGGATTCGACGACGAAGAGGCTGGAGCCTTCGCCTCCGGCGTAGACGGCGACTTCCGTGCCCCGGACGCCGGCGACGACGCTGCTGGTGCCGATGTCCGGCTCACTGCGGCCGGTGAGGCGATTGAAGCGGTACTTCACGGCGCCGGCGCTGTTGGACATGACGGTGCGGCGCTCACCGCCTCGTTCCACCTCGCGCACGGTGAAGACGGTGTCCGGTTGTACCTCGATGGTGGAGGCGTCGCCGTACTCCATCTCGACGAAGTCGTTGCCGCCGGTGACGACGCTCTCGCCGGCGCGGAGGCTCATACCGAAGTCAAGCCAGTCGGTGGCGCCCTGGTTGGTACGCAGTTCCGGCTCGCCTTCGAGGTACACCACCGTGGCATCCTGCGCAAGGGCGGGAGCCGCAGACCAGCTCACCAGGAGCGCGGCAAAAACAAGCGCGCTCGGCGTTCGACCTATTCGTGTAGTGATTGCCATGATCAGCCCTCCTCCGGCCCGGTGAATCCGAAGATCCGGGGGGTGCGCCATTGCCGGTCCCCGGTGACAATGAGGAAGGTGCCGTGGGTGGTGGATACCCGGGCCAGGCCGGCATCCTCGGCGGTGTAGCGCTCAAACCAGACCCGGACGTCCATAGTGTCGCCGAAGCGCTGGTAGGTGGTGTCGTCCACGGGGCCGATTTCCTCGATGGTGGCGGAATCGAAGGTGAATCCCACGTCCCGGAGGTTGAGCCACATGGTGCGAAGGTCCCGCTCCTGTACGAGGATTTCTCCATCCAGGAGGAAGGGCCGCGCGGAAAGCTCCATGACGCGGGTGATATCGGCGGTGTTGAGCTCCTCCAGGAGCGCCTCAACCCGATTGTCGCGCTGCGATACCGGGACGGTGGCGCAGGACGCGGCGAACACGGCGACCAGCAGAGTGGCCGCGATAATGCGAAGTGGGCGTTTCATGTCTCATAAAGAATAGACCGTGCGGGGTGCACTTTCAACTCTGGAAGTGATATTCGCGTGTTTCTGGGGCGCGGGGAAGGAGATTCTGATCGGTTGGGAGTCGGTATTACACCGCGTGGGTGACGACGGCGGCCGAACCCGGGCGTTCTTTGGCGCGCTTTTTGAGCTGCGACATCTCCTGAGACACGACATCCTGGGAAATCGGGTGCGTGTGGGGCGGAATAATCAGCACCGCGGCGGAGGCGGTAATCAATGGAAACTCTCGAAGGTGACCGGTGCGATCCTGGGTAGTGATTCCCCCCGCCTCGAGATGCTCCGGTTCGTAAAAGGCTCGACAGTCTGCGGCAAACGCGTGCAGCAGCTCGGTTATCGCTTCACGTGCCTGGGGAATTCTGTCGGCGGTGCGGGTCATGATGGTGAAGAAGTCGTCGCCCCCCACATGGCCGGCAAAGTCATGGTCGGTAATTCCCTGGACCCGGAGGCGGTCGGCGAAGAGCTGGATCACCCGGTCACCAACCCGAAACCCGTAGTAGTCGTTGAACGGCTTAAAGGTGTCGAAGTCAAAGTAGGTGAAGATCGTCCAGTTCTCGGTAGCGTTGAGGGCGGCAGCGAATCGTTCGGCAATCACCGTGTTGCCGGGCAGACGGGTGAGCGGGTTCTGATCCCGGGCGAAGGTGAGCTCTCGCTCATGGAGGATCTGCAGGAGGGACCGCGAGTCGAGGCACCCGATGTATTGCCCGTTCTCGGTGATGATCAACGCCTCCGCGGTATTGTCCACCGCGGATAGCTCCAGCAGGCGATCAATATTGCTGTGCGCAGGAACAATGGGAACTCTGCGGACGTAGCTGTACGGCTCATGCCCATACGCCTGGTTGGAAAGGAGGGCGATCCCATAGGGTGAGTAGACGTACTCTTTGAGATCGTGTTCGCGCAGTATGCCGATCGGTTCATTGTGGGCGTTGACCATCGGAAGAAACGTTATCTCCCGATCCGTACGGAAGCGGTGCAGCACGTCCAGAATCGGTGTGCCCTGCACAATGGGTGGAATGCGATGGATTCGTTGCTTGAGCACGCGCCCGGTCGTCGCGTTTTCTCGCCGATCAACGGCGATTAACTCATCCACCACGGAATACCTCCCACGAAACCCGCCGGTATCCGTGGACGGTCGACCGATGAGGAATCCCTGAACCGAATCGCAGCCGATTTCCCGGCACGCGTAATATTCCTGGGCGGTTTCGATTCCCTCCGCTACCACGTGAAGTCCAATGGCGTGAGCCATACTTACGAGGTTACCGGCAAAAATTCGCTTCGTTGAGTCGCACTCGATACCGGACACAAAGAACCGGTCGAGCTTGATAATGTCGGATCGGGCGTTGTACAGCAACTGTAACCCCGAATAGCCCGTTCCAAAATCGTCAAGCGCTACCTGGATGCGATGGTTTCTCAGGAGCGGCAACTGCTGGTCCGTATGAGCACTCTCGGGAAGCTTGTTCAGCTCGGATATCTCCAGCGTCAGCCGCTCGGGGGGTAGCCCGGAGGCGAACACGGTATCCAACAGAACGGCGCCGGCGGTCTCCTCTCGAAAGACGCGATTATCCAGGTTGAAAAAGAGGCGAATAGGCGGTGCGTCACCGACCTCGCCGCGGGCAACCGCGGATGCCAGGAACGCGTCTATGGCCGCGCTCAAGAGCATGCCGTTTACTTCCACGATCGCCGCGTCGTCCCAGGCACTATCCAGGATACTGGCGATAGAAGAGAATCCGGCGCGGTCCCAGTCGCGAAGCAGCGCTTCGTAGGCGATCGTTTGTCCGTTGTGGATATTCACGACCGGTTGAAAGGCGAACGACACCGTGTCACAGACCGTTCTCCAGTACACCAGCCGCTCCTCCTTGCCGGCAATATTCATGAGCATGGGCAGATACTGCCACAGCCGTGTTAGGGGAGTGTCAGGACCTCTTTCAGGTGGGTCCAGAGGAGTCGATACGCCGCGAGAGCCGGTCCCGGACGGCGAAGTTCGCTCAGGGGCAGGCGTTCGGTAGACATTCGTTCCACGGCGGAGGAGTTGGGAATCGCCACCGGCCAGATCGCCGCGGTGGTTCCTGAGGTGGGGTCCGCGGAATGTGCGGCGTCGACCGTTTCCCGGTGGAGTTTTCGGCGCCGATCCACCATCGCGTAAAATCCTGCCAGCGGGGTGGGGCCACGTTTCTTGCCGGAGGTCTTTTCCGCGACGAAGGTCCGGAGGGTGGAGAAACTCTGCACCGAAAGCGGCGTCGGCACCACCGGCGCCACCACCAGATCCACCGCTTTGAGGATCGCCTCACTCTCGTAGGTGAGGCCTGCGGGGGCGTCAATAATCAGGAGGTCGTACCCTTTGCCCAGACGTTTGAAGACGGTCTGAAACGGGTTTTCGTCGTCGTTTCGCGCTGCCAGCACCTGCGGGAGCTTTCGAAACGAAAACGCTCCCGGGAGAATATCAAGGTGAGGAAACCCGGTGGACGCAATGTAATCCTTGAGGCTCTTCTTGCCCCGGACCACCGACTTGGCAGTAGCGGTATCAGCAGCATCCACTCGGAGTATATACGCAGCGGATCCCTGGGCATCGAGATCCAACAGCAACGTCCGGTAGCCGTCGGCGGCGGAGAGCCGTGCCAGAACGACGGCGGTGGTGGTTTTTCCGACGCCCCCTTTCAGGTGCGCGATGGCGACTTTCTTCATGGGTACTCGATCACGATCTGCTCCGCGGTACCAGCCAGAGGAGGAAGATCGGGCCGGCAAAGTGGAGCCCGAAGCTGAGCCCGGCAAACCCTTCCGGCGCCGGCATGGCGGGACTCCCCGGCGTCTGGATCGTCTCTGCAAACGACGGGAAGGCAAACATTACGAAGACGATGATCGTTCCGATGATGAGTCCCCACTGCGCCACGGGCACGCTGAAGCGGGAGGCGATGTAGTAGACCAGCCCTCCGATGATGACCGGGGCCGCTGAGAAGAGGCTCACGGATACGGGGTTTATCACCTCCGGCAGGGCGAAGCCGGTGAGCGCGGTGTATGCCACGGAATAGATGTTGTTTACCACAACCGCCGCCACGGCGGCGAGCAGGGTACGAGCGGCGACGGAGCCAAAAGACGGTTTGAATACATAGGTTGCCACAAAATCCTCCTTATCCGTGGAAGCTACCGATGAACCCCTCGCCGGGGCAAGTTGAG
>CAZNRF010000251.1:0-5454 GCA_964575075.1 uncultured Spirochaeta sp.
CCAGTGCGTTAAACGAGGATACGGAACAATCGTCCATGGCCGGGAACTACGAAAGCGTCCTGGATGTGGACGCTGACGATCCCGTAGCACTCGCGGGAGCATTGGATGCAGTCGCCGCAAGTTATACCGACAAGACCGCCCCGACACCGTCGGGAGAGAATCCCGGAGTAGACCCGGATCATCAGATTCTCGTTCAACCAATGGTTTCCGGCGTGTCCTTAAGTGGTGTTGCCTTTACTGCGGACCTGGAGACCGGCGCCCCGTATCATATCATCAACTATGACCGGTCCGGTTCCACTGAATTGATAACCTCAGGAGCTATCGCCGAGCATCGGAGCCTCATCGTTTACAAACACGGAGATGCGATGCCCACAGATCCCGATCTGAGAGCCGTTGTCACCGTTTTGCGAGAGATCGAGGCGGTTACCGGATACACCAGCCTGGATGTGGAGTTTGCAGTGCGGAAGGGTGGGGTAGCCCGGTCGTCGGAGGTGATCGTTTTTCAGGTGCGGCCGATTGCGGCCCACAAGGATCAGCTGCGCGTTTCCGCGGTGGATGTCGGACATGAGCTGGCTCATGTGGCCCGCTTTCTCGAGCTTGATCACCGGGACCGTTCCAGCTTGGCGGGAACTCGCGGGGCGTGGGGTGTCATGCCGGACTGGAATCCTGCAGAGATAATCGGCATCAATCCACGTCCGCTGGCATTCAGCCTGTATCGTCACGTAATCACCGACGAAATCTGGGGGCGGAGCCGGGAAGAATGTGGCTATCGCCGCACGCGGCCGCGACCGGGCATTGTGGACCTGGCGGGAAAACCGTACGTGGATATCCGGATGAGCTTCACCAGTTTCACCCCGGCTACGCTCTCGGAAGATCTTGCGGATCGCCTCGTCACGGCTGCAGTAGACTACGTGGCGGAAAACCCGACACTCCATGATAAGGTCGAGTTTGCAGTGATGCCCACCGCATACGATCTCGATTTTGACGCCAGACTGACGCACCTTATCGATGCGGCTGCGCTGACTGAAACTGATCGGCATGAGATTACCCTCGCGTATCGGTCGCTTACCATGCGGATGATCACGGGAGACGGCATAAGCGTTGCGGGAGAGCTCTCACGTCTGGGCCAACTGGAGACTCGTCGGGAGCTGGTGATTCGGGCAGTTAGGCATGGCGAAATCACCCCGGCAGCGGCGCTGGCCGTTCTCCTCGACGATTGTCGGGAATATGGGACCCTCCCGTTCAGCAATCTGGCACGTTTTGCGTTCGTTGGCGTCATTCAACTGAGAGCATTGGTCGCCCGTGGCCTCCTCTCGCAAGGAAGAGTTGATCAGTTCTTGGCGTCAATTGAGACAGTGGCGAAGGAGTTCGTCCGAGATTTGGCGGTCGCTGACCGTCAGGTGCTAATCGAGCGCTACGGGCATCTGCGACCGGGTACCTACGATATCACCAGCCCCGCGTATCACGAAGGGTTTGACCGCTATGTGGATCTGGACAATCGCCCCGTTCCGGAACAGCTACCGGCTTTTATCCTGAGCCGCGAAGAACAGATCCTGCTTGATCAGGAGCTGAAGCGGGCGGGGTTTGTTCGTCCCGATGGGTCCGCGGTTTCCGCCGAAGAGCTGCTTACATTCATCCGATCCGCCGTGCAGGCTCGGGAGGCGGGTAAGTTTGCCTTCACTCGCAATTTGAGCGCGGCGATCGACCTCATTGGTGGTATCGCAGAGTCCGAGGGCTTGTCCCGGGACGATGCGTCCTACCTCGTGGTGGATGACCTGTTGGCGTTGAGTGGAGCGAGCCGTCCTGCCGGCCTGGCAGCGCAGTGGAGAACAACGGTGGCTCGCCGTCGTCGTCGCCATTTAGTGTCTACCGCGATTCGCCGGCCGCCGGTGATCTCTGATACAGCGGATCTTCAATGTTTCGAGATTTCCGACGAGCAGCCGAACTTCGTCACTCAGCAGGTTGTACATGGGACACCACGCCGCGTCCATGGAATTGATCCCGATATCGCCGGAGCGATCGTTCTGATTGAGAACGCCGATCCGGGGTTCGACTGGATCTTCAGCCACGAAATCGCCGCGCTGGTCACCAAATTTGGTGGTGCCAATAGCCATATGGCGATTCGCTGTGCGGAGTTCGAGATTCCCGCGGCGATCGGCTGTGGCGAGGCGATCTTTGAGCGCCTGGAAAAGGCCCACCTGGTCCGGCTGGACTGCGGGAGCCGGAGCATAGAGGTGATTCGATGAGTGATGCGCGGCGACCGCTGGTACTGATTTCCACCCGAGTTACCGAGGAGACGAGCTACGTGGAACCGCGCTCGGCGTTGGCGCACAACTACGTCCACTGGTTTGAGACCGGTGGGGCCGCCGGCGGAGACGCGAGTGTGGCATCTGACGCGGGAGCTGATACCACCGGCGCGTTGCCTGCCTGGACGGTGATCCCGGTGCCCGCCGCCACCGGCAACGCCGACGCGTATCTCGATCTTCCCGGGGTGGAGTTGGTGGTTCTTACCGGTGGAAATAACGTGGATCCCGAGTTGTACCGTGGTGCGCCGGGAGTGAGTCAGGTATACCCGGAGCGGGACCGCACGGAGTTCGCCCTCATCGCAGGCGCCCTGGAGCGGGGAATTCCCGTGTGGGGCGTGTGTCGCGGCCTGCATACGATAAATGTGTACTTCGGGGGGCGCCTTACCCAGCGGGTCGATGGCCACGTAGCCACCGAGCACCACCTCACCTCGGAGCACGCGCTGCTTTCCGACCAGCTGTGTAACAGCTACCACAATCAGGCGGTCCGTGGCTCAGACCTCTCGTCGCATTTGCGGGCGTTGGCTCACAGCACCGACGGTCTGATTGAGGCTCTGTACCATCCCACGGAACCCGTGGCTGCCGTGCAGTGGCATCCGGAACGACAAGATCGCGACTACGACCGACGCCTGCTGGCGAGTTTTCTCGCCGGTGAGCTCCAGCGATAAGGTAGCACCGGCGCGGCAACAACCCGCTGCTGCAACAAGGAGATAGATACCATGAAACTGATCGTACTGGCTGCCGGGCAGGGAACCCGCCTGAGACCACTTACCGACAATATTCCCAAGTGCATGGTCCCGCTGGAGGGCACGCCGCTTTTGGAGCGCCAGCTCGCCACCGCCCGGGAGGTGGGACTTACCGATCTGCACGTGGCCACCGGCTATCGGGAAGACGCGATCGACTACCCCGGCGTCACCAAGCATTACAATCCCGACTACGACCGCACCAACATGGTGGCGACGCTCTTCTGCGCTGAGGAGATCATGGACGATGACCTGATCGTGGCGTACGGAGACATCGTGTACCAGGCGGACGTGTTGCAGGCGCTAATCGACGATCCCCATCCGGTGGGGGTAGTGGTGGACCGGGAGTGGCAGCGCTACTGGGCCGCCCGGCAGGAGGATCCCCTGATCGATGCCGAGACGATGAAGCTCCGCGATGACGACACGATTATCGAGTTGGGCAAGAAGCCGAAGAGCCTCGACGAAGTGCAAGGCCAGTACATTGGACTCATGAAGTTCTCCCGGGAGGCGCTGCAGCGGATTCGCCCCTTCTACCACGGACTGGATCGGGACGCGGTCTACGACGGCAAAGACTACCCCAATATGTATATGACCAGCTTCCTGCAGCTCATCGCCGACAACCTCATGCCGTTGCACGCCGTTTTCATCCGGAACGGCTGGATGGAAATCGACGCCCCCTCGGACCTGGCGTGTACCGATTTCCTCTATCGCCGAGGGCCGGCGGCGGGGTGACGAGCTGCTGGTGAAACGGTCGCTGCGGAAGGCGCGCTTACCGTTCCGGAACGCCGGTTAACCGTCGGTAGACGTTGGCCAGGACCCGGGCGCTGTCCTCCCAGGAATAGCGCTCGCTCCACTCGAGGCCGGCGCGAACCAGCGCGTCCCGGCGAGAGCGATCGTTCATGAGCTGGTCGCTTGCTTCGGCAAGGGCGCGGGCGTCGTAGGGATCATCCAGGACAACGGCGGCATCCCCGACGATCTCGGGAATCGCGAATACGGCGGTGGTTACCACCGGGCACCCGCACCGCATCGCCTCCACGTTGGGCATGCCGAAGCCCTCGCTCAGGGAGGGAAACCAAAAAAGCTCCGCGCCGTTTAGCAGGCGCACCACCGTCTCCTCACTCACAAATCCGGGCGTCACCAGGCGATCCGAGATACCCAGGGCGCGGGCGCGCTCCCATACGGCGGCGCCATCCCACCCTTTTCCGGCGAGAACCAGGGTGAGCGGGCCTGAGGTCGGCGGGCCCGACGCCGCGCTCGCGGCCGCCTCGGATCTGTCTTGCCCCGGCCCCGATGAGCGGTCTTCGGTAGCCTTGTGCGCCCGGCGTTCGATTAACCGCGCGAACGCCTCCAGCGTCGTCCAGGGATTCTTGCGCTCGGAAAACCGACTCACGTGAAGGATGTACGGTCCGGGAATCGCCGGGTCCTCAGGGTGTGGCGTGACGCGCTCTTCCCGGCTGAGAACACGGTAGGCCGGGGCGCAGGCGTTGTACGTCACGTGAATCTGCTCGGTGGGCACGCGGTAGTGCTCGGCAAACCACGCTTTGCTCGTTTCCGAGACGGTAACCAAGGCGTCCAGGCGGCGGGCGTAGTCGGGTATCACGTAGCGGGAATGCACCCGTTTAATCCAACTATACGCCTCCGGCAGCAGCATCGGTTCGGCGCTGTGGATTGTGGCCACTTTTGCCGCCCGGAGGCCGTGGATTGGAGAGACGATGGTGAGCGGTGAGAAGTGGACGACATCAAACTCGCCGCGGTTGAGGATGGTGGCGGCGCGGACGGGATTGACCGGCAGCCTGACCTCCGGCGCCCAGCGGTAGATCTCCTCCTGGGACTCCTGGTAGTGGGCCAGGTGGATGTCCAGGTCGTCGGCCTGCGGAAGCAAATGGCGAATCATCTCCCGGAGGTGGTGGCCGCTCCCGGAGGTGCCGGAGCGGTCGATGGAGCGGGTAATGATCGCGATGCGAGGGCGCCTGTCCGGTGCCGAGGCGGGATTGGTATGCGAACCGGTCCGCTGTGTGCGCGTTCGGTCTTGCTCCGGGCTGTTGCCGCTCACTGTCGGTCCTCCTCGGTGCGCGATGTGTCCGGGTCCGGGTCAGGCCCGGCGGCGCCGGGGCCGGCGATATCGAGGTGCACGCCGGGGTCCTCGAGTTTGGCCGTGGCTTTGCGGGTGAGGGTGCGGCGGATGGTCAGAAGGAACATCGCACCGTTCACGATAAAATAGCCGATGACATAGATGTGCTCGTACCCGCCGGCGAGGGCGACAACAGCCAGCGGAAGCGCAAAGCCCGAGTTGGCGGCGAGGTTCTGGGCGGCAATCATGACCGGGTTGGATCGGTCTTCCCGTGGCTTGATCGGCTGTATCCGTGATGCCTGCTCCTCATAGATATTGAGAAACTTCTGGTACAAAA
>CAZNRF010000252.1:0-5427 GCA_964575075.1 uncultured Spirochaeta sp.
GAGGCCGGTCACTACGAGGCCGGTCGCCACGAGCGCGATCATCACGAGCGCGATCATCACGAGGTGCGTCGTCTCGGTGCCGCTCGGCCCGGGGGGCCTCGCTGCGGGGCGCTGCAGCCCGGCCTTGGCCGCTACCGCCGCGACCATCACGGGAGCCCCGGGAGTCTCTCCCACCCCGGGAATCCCGGCTGCCCCGGGAGTCTCTTCCCCCACGAGAATCGCGGCCGCCGCGGGAGTCTCTTCCCCCACGAGAATCGCGGCCGCCGACACTGCTGTCGCCGGTGCGAATGCGCATTCCGGCACTGGCATCCTCAGCGTACATATCGTCGGTGAGGGGTTCCACCGGAATCTTCTGGCGAATGAGTGATTCGATCGCGTCGAGACCGAATACGTACCGCTGACACGCGAGCGCCACCGCTTCACCGGACTCCCCCGCCCGGGCGGTGCGGCCGATGCGGTGGACATACGCCTCCGGGTCTTCCGGAAGGTCGTAGTTTACCACCATGTCGAGGTCGTTAATGTGCAGGCCCCGGGCGGCCACATCGGTGGCCACCAGAAACTCCGACTCCCCGGACTTGATCTTCTGGATGATCTGTTGCCGCTTTCTCTGGGGCAGGTCCCCGATGATGAACTCCGTGGGATATCCGTTGATTTCCAGCCGCTTCGCCACCTCTTCGGCGGCACGTTTGGTGTTGGTGAAGACGATTGCCGTGCGAGGCTGCCGTTTTTTGAATACGCCAAGCAGCACCGACATCTTGTCTTCCGAGGCCACGTGGTACATCGTCTGGGTGACTTTGTCCACGGTGATATGTTCCGGCTCGATCTCGATCTCTACCGGGCTGTTCATATGCTCCCAGGCGATGTTTCGGGCTTTGGTGCTCAAGGTCGCGCTGAAGAGCATATTCACCCGCTCTTCCCGGGGCCGGAGCCGCGAGAACATCTTTCGGATGTCCGGATAGAATCCCATATCGAACAGGCGGTCCGCCTCATCGATAATGACGATCTGAACGTCCTTGAGGCGCATGTGGCCACTCTGGCTGAGATCCAGCATACGGCCCGGTGTTCCCACCAGGATGTCAACGCCTTCTGCCAGGGCGGATTGTTGCTGTCCGTACCCGACACCGCCATGGAACACTTCGGTCCGGAGACCCAGGTTCTCTGAGAGGAGGTCCGACTCTTCCTTAATCTGAACCGCGAGCTCCCGGGTGGGCGCCACAACCAGCGCGCGGCCGCCTTTGAACTTGGGATCGTGAAGCAGGAGCTGAAAGGTGGGAAGAAGAAACGCTGCGGTCTTACCGGTACCGGTCTGGGATTGCACCATCACGTCGGCACCGTTGATCGCGTGGGGCATAGCTTGTTCTTGCACAGCAGTGCATTCCTCGAAGCCGGCCGCAGCGATGCCGGCGAGGATTTCACTGTCTAAATTGAGTTCGTCAAATTTCATACGAGTCTAAGGTATCGAAAATAGGCGTGCTCCGCAACGGAGCGCCTCTTTATACCTCTACATCCGCCTCGTAATCGACGTCTTCAAACCCGAATCCATGAATTTGGAGGAATTCTTGCTGAAATCCTTCCACATCGGCGATTTCCGTCACGTTTTCCTCGTTTACCGCGTTCCACAATTCGTGGACCTCGCGCTGCACGTCGTCCCGCATCTCCCAGTCGTCCATCCGAATCCGGCCGTGGTCATCTACTTCAGGGAGGCCGTCGCCGTAGAGCTGCTGTGAGAACAATCGATACATCTGCTCGATTGTACCCTCATGCAGTCCCTTCTGCTTCATCACGCCGTAGAGCACCGCCAGGTAGAGAGATACACCGGGGATGACGGCGCTGGCCCGCGTGACCAGTGCTTTGTTGACGCTTACCCACGCGTGACCACCGCCGGGAGCGAGCATCGCGTCCAGCTCATGGGCGGTTGCCTCCAGATGCTCCTTCGCTTTCCCGATCGTTCCATCCCGGTAGAGGGCGAAGGTGATATCGGGACCGATGTAGGAATACGCCACGGTGATCGCGGTATCCGCCAGCACTCCCGCGTCCCGGAGCGCTTCGATCCACAGCTTCCAGTCTTCACCGCCCATTACCTTTTTGGTCTGTTCAATTTCTTCTTCGGTAGCAGGGTCCATGGCGGTGGGCTTCAGCGCAGCGGTCTTTCCGTCGAGGGTGACCGATTCGTATCGCCCTCCCACCGGCTTCAGCGCCGAGCGATACAGCTCGCCTGAGTCGGGATCAACCCGAACGCCCGAGGCGAGGCTGTACACCACCAGGTCAACCGAACCCATGAGCTCTCGTATCGCGGCGATGACATCGTTCTTCGTTTCATGGGAACAGGCATCACCGATGAAGCTCCGATTCGGCAGCCCCGCCTCGTCCGCGAAGCGGCGAAACGCAAGATCCTGGTACCAGCCGGCGGTGGCAGTACGCGTACCCTTGGCCGGTGACTCATAGGCAACGCCGATCGTGGCAGCCCCGGAGCCAAAGGCGGCAGTGATACGCGAGGCCAACCCGTACCCGCCGGAGGAGCCGATCACGAGGACGTTTTTCGGACCGTTGATCGGGCCCTGGGATCTCACATATTCGATTTGACGCGCAACGTTGCGCTCGCATCCCTGGGGATGCGCATTCATGCAGATATTACTTCGAATCATCGGCTTTACGACCATGTTGTTCCTCCTCGGTCTGGGACCGATAAAGTACCATGTCCTGGCCCGCGTTTCTACCGCCGGCGGGCGGTCCGCCCCGCCGCATCAGTGTACCGATTGCCCCCGCCGATTGCCCCCGGCGATTGCCCCCGGCGCCGGTCTGTACTATCCTAGCACCGTGGATGAGATCACGCGCAAACAGATGGCAATTGGCCGAACGCTGCTCTGGTGGAGCGGGTTCTCGGTGGTGGTCGGCATAGTTGGGATTCTCATGCCGTGGCCCCTGGTACAGGGAATCGCGCTTCAGGCTCTGATCTGGGGGGCGGTAGACGCGCTGATCGCCGCGGCGGGATTATACGGGGCCCGGAGCCGAAGGGATCGATACCCGGACGAAGAGCGGGAGATTACCGAGGCGCTGCGCCTACGGAAGACGCTCATCGTAAACGGATGGCTGGATGTGGCGTATCTCGCCGTAGGGATCGCGGTGGTTGTCGTGTTCCACCGGCAACCCTTTCCGCTCGGGAACGGCATCGGGGTGATCATTCAGGCGTTCTTTCTGCTCGGTTTCGATTTTGGTCACGCCCGGAGGCTCCCCTCTGCCGCGCCCGCATGGTATAGTCCGCGCGTATGAAAGTACAGGTTCATCGCTGGAGCGAAGCCTCCCCGGATGTAAAGCGGCGCCTACTGCGTCGCTCCCAAACAAATATCACTGATCTCCTCACCACCGTACAGCCGATTGTGGATCGCGTTCGTGCCGAAGGAGACGCTGCTCTGGTGCACCTCACCGGCCGGTTCGACGGCGCGCAGATCGGAGAGCTCGGTATCGCGGTTCGTCCCGAAGAGTTTGAAGAAGCCGAGAGATCCCTGGATGCCTCGCTGCGTCGCGCCCTGGACTATGCGATAGAAAACGTACGGACCTTTCACCAGTCTCAGGTCCATCGAGCGGATCAGTCGGTGCAGGTGCGACCGGGGATCGTCGCAACGGAGCGGGTTACCCCGATTGATAGCGTCGGGCTTTATGTACCGAGCGGGCGCGGAAGCTTCCCCTCAATGATGTACATGCTCGGCGTGCCGGCGGTACTGGCCGGCGTTGAGACGATCGCCGTAACCACCCCTCCCCGGGAGGACGGAAAGGTGGATCCGGCGGTGTTGTACGCCGCGGCGTCCTGCGGGATACGTACCGTCTACCGCATCGGCGGCGCCCAGGCGATCGCCGCCCTGGCGTGGGGTACCGAGACGGTGCCGGCGGTGCGAAAAGTTGTCGGGCCCGGGAGCGCCTACGTCGCCGCCGCAAAGCGGTTGGTGGCGGACCAGATCGATGTGGGGCTCCCGGCGGGGCCCTCGGAGTCGATCGTCGTGGCCGATGCGGATGCCGATCCGTGGGTGGTGGCGTTGGATCTGATGATAGAGGCGGAACACGGCAGCGACTCCGCGGCGCTGCTGGTCACCAGCTCCCCGGAGGTAGCGGATCACGTCCAGACCCACATGACGCACCTCCTGCAGGATGTCCCGGAACCTCGAAAGACGTTTCTTACCGACGTGTTTTCCACCTATGGAGGTATCATTCTCACTGGCGACGATCACGAAAGCGCCGCCGTGGTGAACGAGTTTGCCCCGGAACACCTGTTGCTGCACACCCGGGATCCCCACGCCACCGCCGCAGAGATCCGCAACGCGTCGGAGATACTCCTCGGGCCGCACACGGCGTTCAGCTTAGCAAACTACGCCACCGGTCCGAATGCGGTATTGCCGACCGGCGGATGGGCCCACACGTTTGGTCCCGTATCGGTAGGGGACTTCCAGAAATCCGCCACGGTGGTAGAGGTGACCGAGACGGGGTATGCGGAGATGCGTGATCACGTGATTCGCCTCGCTGATCATGAGGGGTTCTATACCCACGCCGCCGCCCTCCGGGAGAGACACCGACCAGAGTGATGGATGATATCGCGTCTCCTGAGGACATCTTTGCACGGTTCGAGTCGCGGACAAATCTCGAACGGACCACCGCTCATCTGCGGCTCTACCGGCTCGAGCGTATGGTGGAGCTGCTCTCGCGGTTGGGTGAGCCTCAGGGAGAACGGCCAACGGTGCACCTGGCGGGATCGAAAGGGAAAGGCTCTACCGCCGCGTACCTAACGTCCCTGCTGGTAGCATCCGGCGAAACGGTGGGGCTCTACACCTCCCCCCACGTCACGAGTTATCGAGAACGTTTTACGATTCACCGCGGCCGCCCTCACCCCGACCCCAGCACCAGCACGAGTCCCGATGAAGACCGAATCTTCGTTGAGCAGGGACGGCGCGTGTGGGCGGTGGTGGAGTCGATGATCGCGGAGGATGTTCCGGAAGATGACCTCCCCACCACCTTCGAACTCCTCACGGCCCTGGCGTTCTGTTATTTCCCGGCGGTGGGCTGCGACTGGATCGTACTGGAGACGGGCCTCGGTGGACGGCTGGACGCCACCAACGTGTGCCTCCCGATCGCCACCATTATCACCCGCATCGAACTGGAGCACACCGAGTACCTCGGCGATACCCGCGGGAAGATCGCCGGAGAAAAGGCCGGGATTATCAAGGATGGTATTCCGGTGATCCTGCAGCCGCAGCATCCGGAGGCGGACCCGGTGATTCGCCGCGTCGCCGCCGAGCGAAGAGCTCCAGTCTATCCGGTGGAGCCGCTGGAGCCGGCGGCACCTCCCAACGCCCGGGATACGCAGCCGGCGGTACTTCTCCCCCGCTGGGCCGGTGCCGCCGCTGTTGTTCCGGCGATGCTGGGATCGGTACATAGAAC
>CAZNRF010000253.1:0-5425 GCA_964575075.1 uncultured Spirochaeta sp.
GGTGGCTAGAGTTACAAATCGAACAGAGACGGGAACTGTACTATGCCGTGATCGATCGTAATAAGCGTAGTCTTGGAACACGCTTTTTGCGGGGCATGGGGTAAGATACTCGCGGGCGGATTATCAAGTTGTTCTACCACAGTGAACAGGTCAGGTTGGCGGACACTCGTGAGGTTCGGGAGCAGTTGAGTGGGCGGGTGCTGTCTACCGCCGTGTTTGTGGATGATAAAGATGGCAATGAGCGCAAGATGTATCGCGCTGGAGAGAAGATCCATCCTCACGATATCGACGAACTGCTGCGAGCTGGAATCGAGCACATCAATCTTATCGATGACACCCAAGAGGACTCACTCCACGCGGATATCATTCTGAACTGTTTCGAGCGGGAAGAGTCAAAGTTTGTCGGAGAGGATGTAGAACGGGACGAGCCAAGTAAAGAAGATGCGATCACGGCAATCTATGCCGTCCTTCAGCCGGGCGAGCCGATCACCATGGAAAGCGCGGAAAAGGACTTCCTGAGTATGTTCTTTTCCTCTCGTCGGTACGATCTGGGTCGCGTTGGCCGGTATAAACTCAACAAGAAATTCGACTACGAGAATCCTCCCGAAGATTACATCCTTACCCAGGACGATATCGTCAATACGATGCGGTTTCTTATCAAGGTATATATCGGAGAGCAGAACGTAGACGATATAGACCACCTCGGCAACCGGCGGATTCGTTCCGTGGGCGAGCTGCTTGCCAACTCCTTGAAAACGGCGTTTAGCCGAATGGAGCGCATCGCCAAAGACCGAATGTCGCTCAAAGAAACGGAGACGATCAAGCCGCAAGATCTTATTTCGATTAAGCCGATCGTTGCGGCCATCAAAGAGTTCTTTGGTTCGTCGCAACTCTCGCAGTTTATGGATCAGGTGAATCCTCTTTCGGAGCTGACCCACAAGCGGCGCCTGAATGCGTTGGGTCCCGGCGGATTGTCCCGCGACCGGGCTGGGTTTGAGGTGCGTGACGTTCACTATACTCACTACGGCCGGATGTGCCCCATTGAGACCCCAGAGGGTCCGAACATCGGTCTCATTGTGTCTCTCGCCAACTACACCCAGGTCAACGAGTACGGATTTCTCGAAACACCCTATCGGCCGGTGAAAGACGGGGTGGTGACGAACGAGGTTGAGTATCTCTCCGCCATGGATGAGGAGAAGTACTACATCGCCCAGGCCAACGCTCCCATCACCGAGGATGGCAAGTTTGAACTGGATCAAGTATCGGTGCGGAAAAGCGGTGACTACACGACGCGCTCGCCGGAGCAGATTCAGTATATGGACGTTTCGCCGAAACAGATTATCAGCGTAAGCGCCTCACTGATTCCATTCCTGGAGCACGACGACGCGAACCGTGCACTCATGGGTTCGAACATGCAGCGTCAGGCGACGCCTTTGGTGTTTCCGGAGCCGCCGCGGGTGGGCACCGGTATGGAAGCGAAAACAGCCTACGATTCCGGTGTCCTCGTTAAGGCTCGACGAGCGGGTACGGTGACCTACGTCTCGAGTACGATGGTGGTGGTAGACCCTGATTCGAAGCAGAACGCCCAGGATCAGGATGTGTACGACATGGTGAAGTATCAGCGTACCAACCAGGATACATGCTACTTGCAGAAGCCGACGGTGATGCTGGGACAGAAGCTCGAAGTTGGTGACATCGTTGCCGACGGTCCCTCTACCTTTAAGGGTGAGCTCGCTCTTGGCCGCAATATATTGGTGGGCTTTGTCCCTTGGAACGGGTATAACTATGAAGACGCGATTCTTATCTCGGAGAAGGTGGTAAAGGAAGACATCTTTACCTCGGTTCATATCAAAGAGTTCTCCATCGATGTGCGGGAGACCAAACTGGGGCCTGAGAAGATCACCAACGACATCCCTAACGTCAGTGAAAAGTCGCTGGCGAAGCTCGATGAAGAGGGGATCGTCCGGGTCGGTGCGAAGGTCTCCAGCAGCGATATTCTCGTCGGTAAGGTCACGCCAAAAAGTGACACGGAAACAACCCCTGAGTTCAAACTTCTCAATCAGATCTTTGGTGAGAAGGCGAAAGAGGTGCGCGATACCTCTTTGAAGGTTCCTCACGGCGTGGAAGGCACCGTCATTGACGTGCAGCGGCTCAGTCGCAGCGAGGGTGATGACCTGTCCCCTGGGGTCGAGCAGGTTGTGAAGGTCATGATCGCCACCAAGCGTAAGCTGCGGGAAGGTGACAAGATGGCCGGGCGTCACGGAAATAAGGGTGTTATCGCTCGCGTCCTCCCCGAAGAGGACATGCCGTATCTCGCGGATGGAACCCCGCTCGAAGTCTGCCTCAACCCCTTGGGTGTTCCCAGTCGTATGAACCTCGGGCAGATCCTGGAGACGGAGTTGGGATGGGCGGCCCTCAAGCTCAATGAGTGGTACGCTACGCCGGTTTTCGAATCAGCCACAAACGAGCAGATCGCGGAGAAACTCGCGGCGGCAGGTTTGCCGGATACATCCAAGACGGAACTCTTTGATGGTCGCACCGGAGAGGCGTTTGAAAATCCCGTGATGGTGGGTGTCATGTATATGCTGAAGCTGCACCATCTGGTGGACGACAAGATGCACGCTCGTTCTACGGGGCCGTACTCATTGGTAACTCAGCAGCCCCTCGGCGGTAAGGCCCAGTTCGGCGGTCAGCGTCTCGGTGAGATGGAAGTCTGGGCACTCGAAGCGTATGGCGCGGCTAACACGCTGCAAGAATTGCTTACCATCAAGAGTGATGATATGAACGGCCGGGCAAAGATTTACGAAAGCGTAGTGAAGGGACTGCCCTCCACAGCGGCGGGCGTCCCCGAATCATTTAACGTACTGGTGCAAGAGCTGCGGGGCCTCGGTCTCGATATGTCGATTTACGACAGTAAAGGTAAACAGGTCCCCCTCACCGAGCGTGACGAGGAACTGATCAACCGCCAGGGCAGCAACTTCTAAGAGGAGCGATACCGGAATGCGCGAAATTCAGGATTTCGACAACATCACAATTAAGCTGGCCTCGCCTGAACAAGTTCGGGCGTGGAGCTACGGTGAGGTGAAAAAGCCGGAAACGATCAATTACCGGACGCTCCGTCCCGAAAAGGATGGACTGTTCTGTGAGCGAATTTTCGGGACCACCAAAGAGTGGGAATGTTACTGCGGTAAGTTTAAGAGCATCCGTTACAAGGGTGTGATCTGCGATCGCTGTGGAGTCGAGGTGGCCCATCCAAAAGTTCGGCGAGAGCGAATGGGGCACATCGAACTTGCCAGTCCCGTCTCGCACATCTGGTACTATCGCTCGGTTCCTTCCCGCATGGGATTGCTCCTCGATCTTACCGTCTCCGATTTGCGCTCGATTCTGTACTACGAGAAGTACATCGTTATTGATCCGGGCGACACCGATCTTCGTAAGATGGATCTCCTGTCCGAAGAGGACTACATGGAGGCCAAAGAGCGGTACGGTATGTCCTTTTCCGCGGGGATTGGAGCGGAAGCGATCCGGTCGCTGCTGGAAGAGCTGGACTTGGAGGCGCTTTCCGCAGAGCTCCGGGAGATCATGGTGTCCAAAGGGGCCAAGGCGGATAAGCGGCTTCTGAAGCGTATTGAAATCGTCGAAAACTTCCGGGACAGCATCAATGAGCCTTCTTGGATGGTAATGGACGTGATCCCCGTTATTCCACCGGAGTTGCGGCCGATGGTACAGCTCGACGGCGGTCGCTTTGCAACCAGCGACCTCAACGATCTCTATCGCCGAGTTATCAATCGTAACAACCGGCTCAAGAGGCTGCTGTCTTTGAACGCGCCGGACATCATTATTCGCAACGAAAAGCGGATGCTCCAGGAAGCGGTGGATGCGCTGTTTGACAACAGTAAAAAGAAACGCGTCGTCAAGGGTGCCAGCAATCGGCCTCTCAAGAGCCTCTCGGACATGCTCAAGGGCAAGCAAGGACGTTTTCGTCAGAACCTCCTTGGTAAGCGGGTAGACTATTCCGGCCGTTCGGTTATTGTCGTTGGCCCGGAGCTGAAACTCCACCAATGTGGCTTGCCGACCAAGATGGCCCTGGAACTCTTCAAGCCGTTTATCATGAAGAAACTGGTAGAGAAGGATGTCGTCTACAACATTAAGCGCGCCAAGACCCTGGTAGAGCAGGCTACGCCGGAGGTATATGCGGTTCTCGATGAGGTCGTCCGGGAACATCCGGTTATGTTGAACCGCGCGCCGACGCTCCATCGGTTGGGAATTCAGGCGTTCGAGCCTGTTCTGGTAGACGGGAAAGCGATAAAGCTGCATCCGTTGGTGTGTCACGCCTATAACGCGGACTTTGACGGGGACCAGATGGCGGTTCATGTGCCGCTCACCCAAGCCGCGCAGATCGAGGCGTGGACGCTGATGCTCTCCTCCCGGAACCTTCTCGATCCTGCCAACGGGCAACCGATCGTGTTCCCCAGTCAGGATATGGTGCTCGGAATCAACTATCTCACACGAGACCGAGCTGGTGCTCACGGTGAGGGCAAGTATTACAGCTCTCCTGAAGAGGCGATCATGGCGTTGGATGCCAAGTCAGTCGACTATCAAGCGCTTATCAAAGTGTGGATCAACGATGAACTCATCGAGACCACCGTGGGACGCATCCTTCTCAACGAAGCGCTCCCGGAAAAAGTAGGCTTTGTGAATGAGTCGATGGGCGATAAAGAGTTGCGGCGCCTGATCGCTCGCGTGTATCAGGAGTACGGCCCCGCTACCACCGTCGAATTGCTGGACGTCATTAAGAGCATGGGCTTCCGGTACGCTACGCTTTTCGGTGCCACCATCGGAATCGGCGATATCATGATTCCTGAAAGCAAATCGGAGATGATTGATACGGCGAATAGTCAGGTGACCGCCATTCAGAACCAGTATCAGGCCGGGGTAATCACAAACGATGAGCGCTACAACAAAGTCATCGAGGTCTGGAGTAAAACGAACGAGGATCTTACCAATGAGATGATGGAGCACCTTCGGCAGGACCGTGGTGGATTCAACCCGGTATTTATGATGGCCGATTCCGGAGCGCGCGGTAGTCGAGGTCAGATCCGGCAGCTCGCAGGGATGCGCGGCCTTATGGCCAAGCCATCCGGCGATATCATCGAGTTGCCGATTCGGTCTAACTTCAAAGAGGGACTGTCAGTCATTGAGTTCTTTATCTCAACCAACGGTGCCCGAAAAGGATTGGCAGACACGGCCCTCAAAACCGCTGATGCTGGGTATCTGACGCGTCGGCTGGTTGATATTGCCCAGGGCGTGGTGCTCTCTAAAGCAGACTGTGGGACGATCAACGGCATCGCGGTGAACTCGTTCACGGAGGGGGAGGAAGTAGGCGAGACGTGGTGCACCCGCAACCGCGCACGCATCCAGTATG
>CAZNRF010000254.1:0-5424 GCA_964575075.1 uncultured Spirochaeta sp.
GTGTCAGCTCCGCCTCACCGTTCTGAAAGATCGTAAGGAGCGCCTCCGCTTCGTGGGTCACCGCTTGAATATTCGCGAAATTGAGATACCCGGCGGATCCCTTGAGGGAGTGAAATAGCCGAAAGACGGTGTGCACCACTTCGCTGTCGGCACTGCTTCCGAGGGTCTCGATATGCTGCTCGGCATTTTCAATGAGTTCGTTACCCTCTTCTACGAATGATTGAATCAGTTCTTGCGTTTCCTGATCCATCAGTCGTCTCCAGATCCGTTATCAGACTGTTCGTTCCGCAACGATCTCACCTCGTCCAGGAGCTCCTGGTATACCTCTTTCAGCCGTTTGTTTTCAGACTGAAGCCGCTTCACGTCCGACGCAGACGCATTGCCCGTGTCTGACTCAATATCTCTTAACGTCTGAATGAGCTCTGGAAACGAAACGGGCTTCCCGAAAAACGCATAGGCCCGATTGTTAATCGCCTCTTTCGCGGTCTCCAGATCACCATAGGCCGTCACAATGATCACCCGAGCGTCAGCATCTATCTCTCGGAGTGTTCTCAGGAGTGTCATGCCGTCTATCTCGGGCATTCTGACATCACTCACGACCGCGTCGAAACGCTCCTGCCGGTACCATTCGATCGCCTCCTGGGGCTTGGTAGTTGTCTCAATCTGAAATCCGGTGGGTTCCAGGGCCATTTTCATGTCTTGAAGCGGGAGCGCTTCATCATCAACCAACAGAATTCTCATATATCCATCCGTAGATGATTAAGCAACAAACGTGCCAAGGCTGAGATGTTTGATATATGGAGATAACTACCAAATAGTTAATGGTATTCCGGATAGAAAACGGATCCGAGAGCGGAGCTTTTTCGCGTTCTCCGACAGAGTGTAGAAAAACCTACAGGTACAGGCCGCGACACATGTAGCGTATCACACACTACTCGTCGTTCGAGGAATCGGTGACATCGCGGTACCGGCCGTAGAGTTGTGTCCGTGTCAGGCCGAGGTAGGCTGCTACCTGCGTCTTATTGCCATGGAACTTCTCCATCGCAGCGGCCACGATCCGTCGGGCAAACGCTTCCAGATCGAACGGCTCATCCGGGAGGGAAAACTCATCAGTCACGGGGAGCGTTACTACCCTCCCCGCAGCAGGCGCAGGTATAGACGCCGGCGCACCCTCCCGGGTATGGCCAGCCCCGGGGAGGTTGGTCAGATGACGCCTGATATGTTCCACCGTGAGTTCCCGGCCCTCTTCAAAGATGGCGATGTTGGTAAGGACGTTGCGCATTTCCCGGATGTTTCCCGGCCAGGGATACCGTTCCATGAGGTTCAGCGCCTCGGGGTCAACGGTGACAAACTCGTGATCGAACTCATCGGCGAAGGATCGCAGGAACATCCACACCAATGGCCCGATTTCCTCTGTTCGCTCCCGGAGCGGAGGAATCGTGGCTTGGCATACATTCAATCGATAATACAGATCCTCGCGAAACGCCTTGTTCCGCACCAACTCCTCTAAATGGTCGTTGGTGGCACACACGAATCGAGTGTCTACGGTCTGTTCTTCTGTGCCCCCTACCGGGAAATAGGTACGCTCCTGGATAACCCTCAGCAACTTCGCCTGCAAGTCGGGAGCGAGTTCTGTTATCTCATCAAGGAACAAGGTTCCTCCCGCCGCCAGGGCGATCTTCCCCGGTTTGCCTGCCCGCGCCGCGCCGGTGAACGCGCCGCCTTCATAACCGAACAGCTCCGCCTCGAAGAGTTCCTTGGTAAGCGCGGAACAGTTCAGCGCGATGAACGCTCCAGTAACGTGCTCATTGTGGTGATGAAGGTATCGTGCCAGCACCTCCTTCCCGGTCCCGGTCTCCCCTTGGATGAGGACCGGAATCTGAGGAAAATCCTGCAGCTTGCGTAGTTTACGGTAGAGGTTGCGCATCTGTCGCGAAAACAGACCGGCCTCTCCCGTCTCGGAAAACGCGAACGTCTCATTGTGGCGCGCCTGATCGTACTCGCGTATTACCTCCGCCAGCTTTCTGATATCGATCGGTTTGGTGAAGAAGTCCAGGACTCCCAGTTCCATGGCGTTAATCGACTGAGCCACCTCTTCCACCCCGGAGATCAGTACAAACTGCACCGGGAGCCTCAGATCAAACGCCTGCCGTACCAGCTCAAGGCCGGACATACCCGGCATCGTCACATCACTGATCACAAGGTCCAGCGCCGCGTCCTTCATACCTTCCAGTGCGGCAGCTCCGGAGTGAAACACCCGCGCCGTGTGTCCGAGAGAGTCCACAAAGCGCGCCAGATCTTCTGCCGGCCATTTTTCATCATCCACAACGGCGATATCCATAGGACTATATACGGTACGAAAAACCGATTAATCTGTACAGCGGGAACCGAAGGCATTACAATGCGGATCGCTATGGAGCATGGTTCTACGAACGTTTTGATTGCAGAGGACTCCGGCGTTCAACGAAAGATCTTGTCTCGTCATCTCAACGCGTTGGACTATCAGATCATCAGTGCCACCAACGGCCGGGAGGCGCTCGACAAGTTTCTCTCTCACCAGCCACAGATCGTGATCACCGATATCGAGATGCCCGAGATGGACGGCCTCGAGTTGATTCGCCGCATCCGGGAGACCGCGGGGGAAGATGTCCACATCATGGTACTGAGTTCGGTTGATCGAAAGGATACGGTGGTAGAGGCGCTGTCCCGCGGAGCGGATGATTATCTGGTGAAGCCGTTTCATCCGGATGAGCTCACCGTGCGCCTTTCTTCGGCAGAGCGCAAGATCCAAATCCTCTCGCAGGACCGGATTATCACGCTCATGGCCAAACTCACCGATTACCGCAGCCCGGAGACGGGTTATCACATTGAACGGGTCCAGCAGTACACGGAGATTCTTGGCGAAATCCTTTTGGAGCAGGAATATCCGGGGCTGAATCGGCGGCTGCTGAATACCACCATTTCCGTAGCTGCCCTCCATGATATCGGGAAGGTTGCTATTCCCGATGAAATCCTGAATAAACCGGGAAAACTGACGGAAGCCGAGTTTCAGCTGATGCAGACCCACACCACCGTGGGCGCTACAATTCTCGATGAAGCCTACGAGGAGATGGGATCGGAGATACTGAGAGTGGCTCGGGACGTGACGCGTTCACACCATGAACGGCACGATGGGAAGGGCTACCCGGACGGGCTATCCGGCGAGGAGATTCCTTTGCCGGCACGAATCGTGGCGTTGGCAGATGTTTTTGATGCCCTCAGTAGCGCCCGGGTATACAAAGCCGCGTTTAGCCGGGAACGGTGTCGGCAAATCATTACCGAAGAGTCTGGTGCTCACTTTGATCCACACGTGACCCGAGCGTTCCTCGATCACGAGGACAAACTCTGGGCGATCCACAAAATTCTACAAGACTAGTCGGAGGTTCCTCTAATGAAACTCCTGGTCACTGATAATAATCTTCTCAAAGACCTCATTAATGATCTTCACGACTTCCCGCGCATCGCTTTGTGGTACTCGAGCCTGCTTCCACAGAGATAGACGGAAGTACTCCATCAGGTTTTTCCGAACATCCTCTTCCGGGTAGAAAACGTACGCCACATTCTGGCCGACCGGCTTGAGGACCGTGAAGTTTCCGTAGCTTACCACCGGATCGCGACCGACGAACACGCGATCCTGCCGCTTGGTGGTATGGGTGATGAGCTCTTTGTAGCGGTACGGAATGCGCTCTGAGTCAGGCCGGTACGCCGGCTCGGTGTGACTGTTGGGCCACCCCGCAGGCTCTACGAGAACGTAGATCTTCCGCCCTTCCGCCTGGAAGGTCAGCCCTTCATCGCCCATATAGATATCCTTCACATTGTCAAAGGAAATGAGCTCGTATCGCGTATAGCTGGAGGACGCGTGATAGAAGGTGCTGATTATGTATCCGTTCTTTTTTGGTAACTCCCCGTTCTGATACGCCGGGAACAACTCTTTTGCGCGTGCCATGCATCCTCCCTCGGTAATGGTACTTATATGGTACTCCGCGGAGCCCCGTTGTGCAAACGGAGCACACTGATTGTTTAACACGAGAACGTGACGTATTATGGTCGAGATGGACATTGGGGCAGCTTTTCGAATATTGGAGCTTCCTGCCGAAGCAACACTGGAAGACGTGAGCATCTCCTTCCGGCGGTTGCTGAAGATGTATCACCCCGACCGCAATTTGCACCGTTCGGAGTGGTCCCACCGGAAGACAGTACAACTCACCCAAGCGTATGAAGCAGCTTCGGACTACCTTCGCGCCTGCCCCCCGGATCCCGGCCCAACCACCGCCACTCAGACGGAAACCGCCCCCCCAGGTGAAGCGGATTCGGAGTTCACGACTTCCGCTGATTCCCGCCCGGATGCCGCGTACAGCGTCTCCCTACAGCTTCGCCTGGCCGGTGAGTTTGATCTGCTCCTGGATCAACTGTACGCCTACTACTCCTTCGGCCTGGACAACGTTCACCTCCGCGCCGAGGGCAGCCTCCGGTATCGCTACCGCAATACGTTACGGCGCCTCCACAAGGTGGTCGCCGGACTTCAGGAGTTACTCCAGTGGCCCGGCAGCGCGGTTCAGTACGAGCAGGTGGGGGTGGTTCACCGCTTTGCCGCCGCATTCTACGAGAACATGCTTATTAAGGCGCAGGAGCACCACGTACCGATCGGGGACGAACGGAAAGCGTACCGGCTCTACCGTCAGGGATCGGAGATGCTTGATATGGCCATTAAGACTCGCCTCTTCGATGAGTTCTCGCACAACGGCTCATCGCCATCGTCCCGATCACTGGCGGAGCGCTCCCTCATGCTCCTTATGACCCAGTACCCGCGCTCGCGCTACACCGCGGAGACCCTCATTAAGTACTATCTGCTGGAGGCGTTTGGCCGTCTGTGCCAGGTGATCGACGAGGGGTAATACCTGCGTCACCGGATGATGCCCGACAGGAGCAAACGATTCGCCCCGGCCGGGCCCGCCCCGGTGCGCCAAGCGCTTGCGTAGTACGTAATACATACGACGTATCACGTACTATGTACTACGGCTCGGCCGCTTCCTTGAGGTTCATTTGGGCGATCGCCAGTTTCGCAATGGGAATTCCATACGGCGAGACTGAGGTATAGTTGAGCCCCGCATCGCGAAAGAACTCCACGTTCTCCGGCTCCGCCCCGTGTTCTCCGCATAACCCCAGTTTCAGATCCGGGCGCACCATTCGTCCCCGCATTTAGGCGGCAAGAATCAGCTCGCGGACCTGCTGCTGCAATACCTTGAACGGATTGCTCGGCAGGAGGTCCAACTCGTTGTAGTCGGAGAAGAAGTTGTTCAAGTCGTCGCGGGAGTTGCCGTAGGTGGTCTGGGTCAGCTCGTTGGTACCGAAGGAGCAGAAGTCGGCGTAGCGCGAGATCTCCCC
>CAZNRF010000255.1:0-5405 GCA_964575075.1 uncultured Spirochaeta sp.
CGTTCCGGTCGATTCAGTGCGCCGCCGCGGCGCCGCAACTCGGCCCGCCGCTCGGCCGGCCCGACTGGCCCGGTGCTGCAAGTCGGTCCGCCGGCACGGTGCCGCAGGTCGGTCCGTGACCGAGGCGCGTATGGGGCTAACTATGACGGTTTGGGGGCGGTCGGTCAAATGGTGTGGGCAGGCGCACGAGAACGGGCGCTTAGGTAGCATGCCCGCTGATGCGACGAGTGCGGAGCATGAGCCTCCAACTGGGCGAGATTACCGGGACCTCAGGTTCCAAATTTGATTGACAACAGACGTCTGACGTGTTAGCCTCTGTTTGCATGTAGTTCGAACCCGAAAAATGGAGACTGTGAATGAACACCACAAGCGAGGTTCAGCAGAAGAAGCAGCGTATACGAACGCTCCTTGGGGAGCTCGAACTCGATGCCATTTACCTTAAACGACAAAGCAATTTCTCGTGGCTTACAGCAGGACATTTGAATGTTGTCGGCATCGCCATGGAGCTCGGGGTTGTGGGGCTACTCATAACCGGTGAACGAGAATACGCGATTTGCAACAACATCGAAGCACCGCGGATGCGGAAAGAAGAGCGTTTGGAGGATCAGGGCTACGAAGTCCGTTCCTTTCCCTGGTATGCGGACCGGGAGATCGAGACGGTGCAAGAGCTTGTAGGAAACGGTCAACTTGGAGCCGACTATGACTTTCCGGCTTCCGAGAACGTTTCATCAGCGGTTGCCCGACTGCGCTACTCTTTACTGCCCGCGGAGGTAGAACGCTACAAAGAGGTGGGGCGCTTGACCTCACGCGCTATCGAAGAAGCCGCTCAAACAATCCGTCCTGGTGACAAAGAATGCGAAGTGGTGGGGCGGCTTGCCGAGCGGCTGTGGGCGGAGCGGCTTGATTATATCACCACTTTCTGCGCTGCGGATGAGCGCATATCGGCGTTTCGTCACCCGATTCCCACGGAAAAGAGAATAGATAAACGAGCCATGTTGTGCGTAAACGGACGTAAGTGGGGTCTGATCGTATCGCTTACTCGGTTCATTCAGTTTGAGCCGGTTTCCGATGAGCTCAGGAGAATCTACGATGCCAACGTGCGAATCGACTGTACACTCATGGCCAACACCGTTCCCGGAAGACCGGTCATTGATGCGTTCAACCGCGGGATCGAGGAGTATCACAACCTCGGATTTGCGAGAGAGTACGAGCTCCATCACCAGGGAGGCGCGACAGGTTACGCAGGTCGAGACTACAAAGTGAATTTCGAAACGGATGAGATCGTTGAGGAGAATCAGGCATTCAGTTGGAATCCGTCCATCACCGGCAGCAAGAGTGAGGACGTTATGATAGCTACGTCCAACGGGCCCGAGCTCATCTCTTCACCTCAGATCTTTCCCGTGCTCTCCATGGAAGTGGACGGATATCGTTTTGGACGGCCCGACATACTGGTTATGTCGTAGAACTAATCACAAGTGTAGAAGGAGGGAGACCATGAGCGGATTCCGAACGGTACTGCGGTGGGCTCTGGTGGGGACTGTGGCGGCTCTTCTGCTGCCGGCAGTCGCATTCGCGGGTGGAGAGCAGGAGGGAGAGATAGACGAAGACTATCCGACCCGGGAGATCGAGATCATGATTCCCTGGGGAGCCGGGGGAGCCACGGACATCGTGTTCAGGACGTTTTCAAGTGTTGTACCGGAGTATCTCGGCACTTCCACGCTGATCAACAATCAACCGGGTGGAGCCACCGTGCCGGCCTATACGGAAGCGGCAGAGCGTGAGGGAGACGGATACTTCTTCGTTGCATGGGCTACCCCGTCCATAACCGTGCAACACATGCAGGATACCCCGTTCAGCGTGGACGATTTCGTCCCGGTGATCAACCTTCAGACGGCGCCGATCTGGCTTCTCGTCCCGGAAGATTCGCCGTTCGAGACGCTTGGCGACTTGCTAGAGGCTGCCGAAGAGGACCCCGGAGAGATCGATCTCGGGAACGCGGGCGAAGGCGGCGGGACACATCTTATCGCGCTTGCGTTTGAGGATGCAGCCGGTGTTGAATTCAACCATGTGCCGCACAACGGTGGCGGGCCGGCCGTTACAGCGGCGGCCGGCGGGCACGTAGATGCAATCAGTGTTGGTCCGCCCGAGGGTGTGTCTCAACTCGAGAGCGGGGACTTGCGAGGTCTAGCAGTGTTTGCCGATGAACGTCTAGACGATTTCCCCGACATTCCTACAGCCAAAGAAGAGGGTGTGGACTTCAGTTTGGGGCAGTGGCGCGGGATAGCGGCGCCTGCCGGAACGCCACAGGAGTACATCGATCACGTCCATGATGCGTTTAAGGCGGCCATGGAAGACGAGACGTTGCAGAAGCTGGCCGGCAATCAAGGGATCATTCTTGACTACATGGGTGGTGAGGACTTCGTGGAATTCGTGCAGGAGGACTACGACTTCTGGGGCGACCTCATTCGTGAGCGTGGTCTGGGAGAGCGTTACTAGTCCGCGGCCTGTCTGGGCGACAGACAGACTTGGGATCTCGGCGCCCTGGCCGGCTACTCAGACGGTCAGGGTGCCTTGTACCTGCCGCTCGGCTTTCAACAACACGTACGGAGGCGAAAAGACGAGCTATGGACGAGAGACGGGAGGGTAGGTCGAATGTCGTGTTCGGCATTGTTTTCTTGGTTCTTGCGGTCCTCACGCTTTTTCTGACGATGCAAATCGAGGGACCACGTAGGGACGACGTATCAATCAAGACGTTTCCGGCATTTATCGGGGTTGGCATGCTCCTGCTTGCTCCTCTCCTGATAACAAAAGGGCTGCGAATCTTAGGAAGCACATCACAGCGACGGGCGGTGGACCGCCCTCAGGCATCGACCGATAATCGTTTCCCTCTGCGGTTCGTTCTCTTCGTCGTTTTCGGATTCCTTTATACGCAGGTCGTACGTCCCGTTGGTTATGTCGTTGCTACGCCGTTACTGGTGTTTTCCGTGATGCTGCTCTATGGCGACAGGAAGTGGTATCGGCTTGTGATCGTTCCGATAGTCGTGACCTTCATCTTATACCACCTCTTCCGAACGTTCTTTCGAGTGCCGCTACCCACATTTGGTTTGTGGTAGCGGGATTGGGAGTTTGTATGTCTGCGTTTTGGGAAGCCTTGTCCTTTGTTGTAGGACCGTACAACTTTCTGCTGCTGTTCATTGGGGTGGCGGGTGGAATAATCGTGGGTGCCCTGCCCGGATTGACCGGGTCGGTGGGTATCATTCTGCTGCTTCCATTTCTGTTCTATGTTGAGCCGACTAATGCGATCGTGATGTTGAGCGGCATGTTCTGCGGCGCGATCTATGGCGGATCCATTAGTGCGATTCTGATCGCCACACCAGGCACGCCGTCCGCCGCGGCGACGATGCTTGACGGGTACCCGTTGGCGCAAAAAGGCGAGGCGGGAAAGGCAATTGGTGTTGCTACGATCGCTTCCACCGCCGGCGGGATCATTTCGGTAGTCTTTCTGATTCTCATTGCCCCGCAGTTGGCACGGTTCGCACTTCGGTTCGGACCTCCCGAGTACTTCGCCTTGATGATATTCGCCCTTACGATCATCGCAAGCGTTTCCGCAGCGTCGTTGACCAAGGGGCTGCTCGCGGGCTTCCTCGGATTGTTGGTCGGGGCTGTCGGCCTCGATCCGGTAATGGGTTATTCGCGGTTTACCTTTGGTATTCCTCGCCTGCTCACGGGCTTCCCTATGCTACCGGTACTGATCGGAGTGTTCGCAATCTCCCAGTTGCTCGTGCAGCTGGAAAATGTGGGGAAACGAGTAACAGTCCCGACACAACGACTCAAGAACGTGCTGCCCACGCGTACGGAGTTAAAGGGACTCGCGCGGGTAATAATACCTACGTCGGTCCTGGGTACGTTCTTGGGGATCATCCCCGGAACCGGTGGGGCGATCGCTTCGTTTTGGGCCTATAACGAGGCGAAACGCTTTTCAAAACATCCGGAGACATTTGGCACCGGTAACATCCACGGTATTGCGGCTCCCGAGGCGGCGAACAACGGTACCACCGGAGGCGCGCTGATCCCCCTGCTGACCCTGGGTATCCCAGGGGATGTAGTCACGGCGGTTATCCTCGGTGCACTGTTGGTGGTAGGCATTCGCCCCGGTCCGATGCTATTTCGCGAACAGGCCGGCATGATGAACGCACTCTTTGTATCACTTATCTTTGCTCAATTTCTCATTCTTGGCATTGGACTGCTAAGTGTGCGGATTCTCCCGAAGGTGCTGAAAGCGCCGTCGCATATCCTCTTTCCGATTATACTCTCGCTCTGTTTCATCGGAGCGTTCTCATTGAACAACAGCAATTATGACATGTTCATCGCGCTCGTCTTCGGCGTCATCGGTTACTTCCTCAAGAAGTACGGATTTCCCCCGGCCGCGGTTATTCTCGGGGTCATCCTCGGGCCCTTGGCGGAGGGCCACTTGAACCGTACCCTGATCACCACCGGCGGAGACTGGACGGTGCTGTTTCGCCCTCCCATCACTACGTTCTTCTACATACTTGCGTTCTTGTCGATCGTCTATGCTTTGAAGGGTTCCTATGCGGTCAATAGGAGAGCGGGGGTGGCCGGGAGCAACGACGGCGGTAAGTGACCGCATATCTGAGAAGCCACTTATGGGGCGAGTATACCCACAGGAGAAGACATGAGCTACGGCGTAGGTATTGTCGGCACGGGAATGATCGCTCGACATCACGCTCGAGCGATCGCGGAAACGACGGGCGCTCATCTCGCGGCGGTTGTAAGTCGCAGCGCCCGGCGCGCGGCGGAGTTCGCCCGGGAGTTCGGGGGCACCGGGTACCAGGCGTTAGCGGACATGCTCGAAGACTCGAACGTCGCGGTGGTGTCGATTTGTACGCCATCGGGTGCTCACCTCGAGCCGGCACTGGCTGCGATAGGGGCCGGGAGGCATGTCATGGTGGAAAAGCCTCTGGAGATCTCGCTCCAACGGTGCGACGAGATGATTAACGCCGCTCGGAAGCACGGGGTACAATTGGGAGGGGTGTTTCAGTCTCGATTTTTCGACGCCGCGCGCATTGTGAAATCCGCGGTCGACGCGCATCGCTTCGGCGAGATGGTGTTAGCTGATGCATACGTGAAATGGTTTCGGTCCCAAGCGTATTACGACGAAGGCGGTTGGAAGGGTACTGAGCGATACGACGGCGGCGGCGCGTTGATGAACCAGTCCATCCACGCCGTGGATCTCCTCCTCTGGTTTGCCGGTGACGTTGCCTCCGTTCGAGCCTACAAGGGGGTGCGTGGCCATGAGGGGATTGAGGTGGAGGATACGGCCGTTGCAGCGCTCGAGTTCGAAAGCGGCGCATCCGTGCAATCGGTCGCCCGGCCCTCGGCAAAGC
>CAZNRF010000256.1:0-5398 GCA_964575075.1 uncultured Spirochaeta sp.
GGCGCGGATTTTTCACGGAAGGCCTTGGTGAAGGCGCCCAACAACTATTTGTGGGAACGTGTCGGAGGTTCTGATGCGGGGACCGGTCACCCGACGATCGAGGATCAACAGCGGCCTGCTTTTGGTCGGAATCGTTGTTTGCGCGGTGCTGGCTCATGGCTGTGCGGTGTTTGCTGCAGGTTCCTTCCCGCCATTCCTGCCCTACGTCAGTGGTGAGGTGGAGCTGAGTGGTCAGGTGCCGAGTTCGATTCGCAGGGTTTCGATGGATACCACCATTACGCCCGCCGGCGGGCGGTATTTTGCGATTTTGGCGGAGCCCGACGGGCCGGACGCCTCTGTCCTGGTGGTAATGGATGAAGAGCTCGCCGGCGTTACCGAACTGGAAGAACCACCGCTCAGCTTCGACTCCCGTATGCTTACTCGCATTGATGGCGCTATACAGATCGGTACGCTGATCTATGACTCGTTGAGTGGTGAAGTCCGCAACGGTCCGGGACCAACCGATACGTTGCAACCTATCGCACGGGACCTCACGAATTACTGGGCGCTTCGTCCTGAATCGGATGTCCTCGTAACCTTCGATCGATACGATGGGAGCTTTGTCCCGGGGGCAAGCTGGTCGACGCCGGCGGAAGCCGTAACCCCGGTGGAGTCGATTCGCGCCGTTGAGATGCACGAGCGCTCTCCATCACTGGGCGCCGATGGTGAGTTCGTTGTGTTCGTGCTCACCGACGTCGGACTGCGTCGGACGGTGCTATCCGAGTCCGATTTCGCCGCGGAAACGGGATTTCCAATCGATTCTTCTACAGGGGTTGGTAGCCAGGTTTTTCCGGTAAACGACCTTGATGCCGTCCGGGAGACTCCCGCGGGGATCCTTGTTGCCGATGGCGGGCGCCTCACACGGTATGACCGCACAACCGGTGCCAAGTTGGATGAGTTTGACCTCGGGCAGGACGAGCGCAGTGGGGTGCCGTATACGGTGGCCTTCGATCCGGAGGGTGAGTTTTATCTGCTCTTCGACGCGGGAAACCGCGCGTTGTTTCGGGTGGAGCCATGGTGGTGATACGCAGGCACGCCCCTCCGCGCGGGAACCGCATCGCGATGGTGGTGATACTCATGCACCTTTCACTTCACGTCGTGGTAGCAGCGTCCCCGGCGGGCGTCCACCCCGCGCTCTTGCCCCGCTTCGCGCTCTCCCCTCCGGCGGAGCATGCAGATCCCGGATTGCAGGTCGTCATAGACGCCGTCATGCAAACGGTGGTGCGTGATGAGCGGGCGCTGTGGTTTGTCGTTCCCCGGGACGCCGGCGACGAGGCCGACGCCACCGATACGCAGACAGCTCCCGATGAGGCGTTTATTACCGACCTCACCGATACCGCGTGGACGCGGCACCAGGCGGAGGTCCTGGTGTTCCTGGACGTCCGAAGCGTCGACTCAGGTGATGATCCGGTCGGGCGGGGGAGTCGCGTCCGGGTTCAGGCCCGTCTCTATCGCGTGCGCCCCCCTCAGGGCACCGCTTCCCGGGGATTGGCATTCTGGGAGCAGGAGGTGCAGATCGATGCGGCCGGACGGTACCTTCGGCCGGCGGTGTGGCAAGAACTTGCGGAAGCAATCATGGAACACGCCGATATCGCCCGACCGATCGTCGATCTCACCGTTGCGTCCAATGGACCGGTGGAGCTCTCCGGGCTACCCGAGTGGGCCGAGGTTCGTGAGACCCAGGACGGACACATTCTGGTACGGTTGCGCTCGCTGCGGGAGTACCGCGTTACCGTCTCGCGCCCCGGCTACCGCACCGAAGAAATCACGGTGTATATGGAGAGAACCCCGGTTCGTTTGCGCGTCGACCTCACCCGGTATCCTCGTCACACGGTTGCGGCAACGGTGCGCGGTCTGGCCTGGCCGGGGGTGGAATACGGGTGGTACCACTCCCAAACGAACTGGACCGCCCGGGTCGGTGTCACCTCGTTTCTGGTTGGGCTGACGCCGCTTCGGCAAGTGCGCAATGAGTCCGCTGAAGCGCGCATCATATCCTCCTATGGTCTCACCGAGATCGAGGTTGGGGGCCATCGCTTCTTTCGCGACCGCGATGAGCCCCACCGGATCACCGCCGGGATCGGTGGTGTTGTACGACTCGTGCATCGGGATACATCCTTCGGACTCGACCCTGCCATACCGTGGACGGTGAGACCCACCGCCGGTTGGGAGTGGGAGCTGTCCCGACGCCTCATACTCTCCCAAAGCGCCGCAACGGATCTGTTCGTTTCCCCGCGTTCCTCGTTTGTTCGTGGTGAGGTGTGGCTGCAGCGGATCGGACCGGTGTTCTGGCAATTGCCGATTTACCGCGTCGGGTTGAGGGTACAGCTATGAAGCTGCTGAGGAGCCGCGCGGTGTTAGCGCGCATTCTGCTGCCTGCGGTGGGTATTGTCATCGCAGGGTGCGATCTGGTGCTGTACGATCCGGAGGTGGTGGAGGGGGCTCGCCGAAGCGAAGAACTCACGGAAACCGCGTCCGCCGAGGTCACCGGCTGGAACTATGAAGACGGAAGTGGACGGATTGTCACGCCGATGGGTTGGTACCCGGATCGTCTCGACGGATCATCAGGGTATATCATCGCCGCCGCGCCGGATCAGCCTGAGCTGGCAGTGGCGCGAGTGGATGATGGCGCGGTAATCGCGGATACCGTGATCGGTTTGGACGGCTCGCAGACCCCCGATCGGTGGGACGCGTGGCCGGTACTCATAGATGCAACGGTGCGGGAACAGTACGAAGCTGCCAATCCCGAAGCTGATCCGGTGACGCCCACGCTCATTGTCGCCCGATTCGTTGAGAACAGTGCAACTGGGACGGAGGCGCGCGTGACCGGAATCACCGCCGGGGCGGGCGGAAGCGACCTATTCGTGCGGGAGGATCTCGGTGCAGATCTGGAGGGTGCAATTCAGTCGCTTACCGGTGCGGTGAATCCGCCGGAGCTCATATCCGTCCAGCTCGCCGGGTATGGCCCGGGGGGCACGTTGGCCGACGGCTCCACTACCGACACGGCCGGTGTAGTCCTGCAAGTTCTTGCCCGCAATCGTGATACCGGCCAGGCCGCCCCCTTCGTGTTCATCAGTGATGGCATCGGCGTGGCGGAATGGGTTGTGTCCGGGGCTGCCGCCGTGCCGGAGGCTATACGCGCCGGCGGGAGTTTCGTCATACCGGAAGACAGTGCGGGAGAACGTCCCGGTCTGATCCGGCACGCCACATTGGTGGATGGGGGACCCGGCACTGTTGTGTCGTTCCGGGACGGCCGGTACGACAGCGCCCCGTGGCGTAGTTTTGCGGTTGGCCCTGGGGGTAGCACCGATGAAATCTCGTCACCGTTCGGCATCTCTTCCGTTACGATCGAAGGACTGCTGCGCACCGCGCGGAGCGGCTCAATCGGCGAGCTCTCCCTTTCCGCGCTGCCGGATGTGAGCCTCACCACGGCATCCTGGGGGACGCTGTGGTACGCGGGTACCTACCCCACACAAGCGGGTAATCCCGGCGCCACCGGGGAGTTCGAGGACCACGCCGCGGTCGAACTCTTCACCCACGTAGGTATCGCGCAGACAATCACCGGTGACTCCGTGCTGCACGTCGCCGGCTACCGCGATTGACCCGTTTGAGCGATCACTCCACCAACAGCGCAAGCTCCGCCACGAGTTCTTCCACCGCCGCCGCCGCCCCGTGTTGGGCGAGTTGCTCTCGGGCGGCAGCAAGGACGCCTTCACGCTCGGCACCGGGTTCCGAGAGGGACAGTTCGGTAATGAGATCCGCCACATCAAGCAACGCGTTTTCCCGCCCACTGCTCACAAACACCTGATCAAATCGCCCCAGCTCACCGGATAGGTCGGGAAAGAGCTCACCCATGGCGGTGGCGCTGAGAAATCGCTCCAGCGCCAGGCGCGCCTCCAGTACCGCAACACCTTCTGAGCCGGTGTCAGCCACCTCCCGGTACGCGCGATACTCGCTCTGCGCCGCGGCGATATCCGAGGCCAGCTCGCGCAGCTCGGCGAGCTCAGCCTCGATCTCCGGTGAGAGCGCCGTCGATCCTTGATCCCCGGAACTCGCGATTCGTGAGTTCAACTCTGAGATAACTCCCTGCGCTTGGGCCAACCGGCCTTGCACCTCCGCCAGCTCATTCAGGGCGTCCAGGAGTTCTCCTTCCGTTGCCGCCAGCTCCACGTTGCGCGCTGAGATCGTCTCTTGTAATGAAGCAATCCGCGTCTCTGCGCGCGCCCTCTCTTCTTCGAGCTCTGCGATGCGTTCCTCCGCGGCCTCGAGTTCTCCTGCTGTGAGTGGGGCGATCGCCGCCGCCGCTTCCACGGCGGCCAACTCCTCCCGCGCTTCGGCGAGTTGCGCGGTAAGTTCCTGTTGCCGAGACGCGCCGGCGGTCAGCTGCGTTTCCAGCTCCCCGATATCCGCGTTCAGCACGGCGAGTTGGTCCTCGAGATCGGCAATACGATCCTCCCGGTCCACCAGCAGGTTGTCAGCGGCAGTTCGAATCTCCTGTACCGCTTCGGTCCGGAACCGGCTCGTGGGAGCGCGCTCGATCACGCTGGTGAAATCATCGATCGCCTGGCTCCAATCCGCAGCCGCCACTGCGGCCCTTCCTTGCTGAACCAACGGTTCGGCGATCGCGTTTGCCGCCTCCGTGCGGTCGGCCCCGTCACCGTCGCGCTCCACTGACCCGAGAAACGCGAAGCTTTCGCTGACCGCCGGTATGAGGTCGATCGCCTGACGATAGAGCTCCCGGGCGAGCGCTTCGTTCCCGGTGTCCCGTGCCGCGGCGGCTTCAGTGGTGAGTTCATTCACCTGCTGAATGCGCGCGGCGTCCTGCAACCTGCTCATCGTTTCCGGATTGCCGAAGCGAGCCTCAAAACCGATGAGGGCCTCCAGTGCATCCACGATAAACAGGTCAACCGGCCGCTGCTCCCGCAACGCCGGAGTACGCAGTACCGAATCCTCGTTGAGTACGGCGCGGATATCGCTCAGGAGGCTTCTCGCCGCGGTGAGCTCTCGTTCCTCCAACGCCTGGTCAACGTCTGAATAGAGCCCGCGAAGCTGGCTTCTGACCAGTGCGGTTTGCTCCTGCTGCTGCGTGAGCCGGGCCAGCTGTGCTTCGGCTTCAGTGAGTTGCTCCTGATTCTGTTGCAACTGCGCTTGAAAATTGCTCTGGAGTTCCGCAAGCCGGTTTTGGCTTTCCGCCAGGAGGCGCTCTCGCTCAGCCGACGCGTTGGCCAGCGTCTCGTTGAACTGAGCCTCCATCGTGTCCAGCTCCGCTGCCAACTGCTGTTGCTCTTCTTCCGCCCGCCGGCGGAATTGGGCCAATCGCTGATCGTACTCCCGCTCCTTCACTCGGGAGAACTCAGCGAGG
>CAZNRF010000257.1:0-5384 GCA_964575075.1 uncultured Spirochaeta sp.
AATCTTCCAATGCTTGGCGAACTATTTGAATACTTTCGTGGATCACCGGCGGATCGGCTAGATGCGAAGCCTCGGAATAGCTAACGACATGAATGATCTCCGGGCTCGACGCATTCCTGGGCTCGATGTCGTCCATCAGTGCCGTGGAAGCCGCCAACTGCGCCCTTGCCTTTTCGGAGTCCGGCGAGAAATAATCCAAACCTGCACGCGGCTGCAGCACCACCCGGAACTGTTCGTCTTCCAATTCACGTACCATCTGTAAAATGGCGCGCGACTTAGCCAAGTCCTGCATTCCAGTGGTATACTTGGGCGTGTTAAGCATGTTTTGTAATACCAGGAAACGTACACCCCGTTTCTTAGCCGCACGAGCAGCCAATACCGCCGATAGCACATACGTGACATCATCGCTGCCACGAAACGCAAAATGGTGCGGTATATTCGGCTCAAAGGGTTTGTCGGACCGCGCGATAAAATCAAGTGCTTTGAAGTGTTCGCGGAGATTCTCGAGGACCCCGTTTGGCCCACGTCCATCGATCTGGCTGAACCACCAGAAGGATAAAGCGTGCCAAGCAATATTAAGTGTTCGCTCATGAATGTCTGCTAATTCAGCAATACGTGATGTACCTGCATATGTGCGCACAAGCATTGGGCGAGCTGCTTCCCATATACGGGCATATTCCTCTTCGCTGTTGACCGGAACACCGCCACCGTTCGGCGCATCGCCCCATTCTTCGCCGAATTGAGACTGAGTCAGTTGAGAAGTACCTATGGACACGATATCGAGCAAACCGCCCTGGGCCAACTCGTCTATCCATCTAAGGAACTCAGCCACCGCTTTCTTGCGATCAGTCCGGTACGGCCCAACATGTACACGTATTAAAGGTGGGTGCTGCCTCGTTACAGCATGTTCGAGACGTCGCATCAAGTGGTCATTGCGTGTGCCGAATCCAGGATAACCGGAGCGATCCACGGGGCGGACGCGATGATATTCGCCTTTTCCGAGCAGGTTCCTGCCGAAAGATAAACGCTCGTCTTCGTATTCCGACTGTTCACGAACAGAACGAGGAATGGTTGCCAGAGGAACCCCCAATTTTTCCAATGTTTCAATCGGAGTTTCATCGCCCTTGAACACCGGAACCTTCCCTCGATATTCGGCATCAATCGCACTACAAGCTTCTGGGAGTCCTGCAAAATAGACGCTTCTCAATACAGGGTTCCTTCCACTCAACAACCCGCGATCTATCAACTGATAGTACAGCCGTCCGAACAACTCCCTCGCGGACTCTGGGTCCAAGCGATAACTGAAGCCCAACCGCGTAACGTGATTTCTCCGTAACCAATCCTCCAATATGTCAATATGACCAAGGCAGCTGATTTTATTTACTGCATCAGCGATGTCTTGTCCACCGATCACAACCCTGTAACCACAGTTCTTTAATAGTTTTGATATATGGTTAATGCCCAGCGTGTGAGCATCCACAAAAGGACGCACAAATCCGAACAGGTCATCTGCACAAACATTCGGTTTGAAGCCGAAATTCATTTCACGAACTCCAGAATCTCGGTTGGTGATTTGCCGGCTATCCCCATCTTTTCAAGTGTTCTACCTTCTACAAAAAAATTGCGATGCATCAAGGTTGATCCAATATTTATAATTGACTCGATAAGTGGTAAACATAACCCAGCCGCCTTACCCAACTCATAAAAAGCAACAAGACCTGTTGGAATGTCCTCGGTCAATAGCCGCGTATTAAGCGAATTTGGAGCACGGATATTATGGTAGGCTGGGTTGTTGCGCATCATCTCGCATAGTGAATTTCCATGCGTATATGGGTACGCTTTTTTAATCCAATCAACTATTGAAATAAGGTTCAAGGCAAAAGCCCTGCCAAGTCTTAAGCGCTCAACATCAACAGCAATTAGAAATTCCGCAACAGACGGCGTCATATCCTGGTAAAAATAAAACTTCTCACCGCGTTCGATGGCCGAAACATTAAAAAATATAACAGCCGGATGGAATATAGCACCAATATTCTCGAGACTGGTAACCAGTACGTGATCGGCGCGCGCAAAAGAGTCAAAAAGTGGTCGAAGACGATGAAGTACATAATCTGTATCCGTTGCCGGCATGGCGGCAACGGGAACATACTGTTTCTCTCCGATGATTTGAACACGAGTTCCTTCTTCGATCCGGCATGCGAACACAAGACTTTGCGCCTCCGCCACGTAAATTCGAATATCGGTGCTAAGAGCGCGTGCAATTCGGGCGAATTCTAAAGCGCCGCCAGTGCGGCCCGGGTTAAGCAATATGATTTGCTGGTCTTGCAGGCAAGAGGCCAACTTGTGTGCAAGCGCATTATGCGCATCAGCGGTCGTAACAACCATAACAACCTCAACCCCGCGAACAGCTTCGTGCAGATCTACCGTTAACAACCCGATACGCGCCCGCCCCTGGCGCACACCACACAACTCGATTTCGTTGTTAGCTCGAAGGTGATACAGCTTCTCCAGTGAACGATTCCAGAGGCGAACATCATGCCCTTTTAGAGCAAGAGCGGCGGCAATCGCCAGGCCACCACTGCCTGCACCCAACACTGCAACACGAGTAACTCGGGAACTCATGCTTCTCCTCTGTGGAGCAGTGGACTACACTCGTGTAGATGTCCATAGAAATCACGAATGTGCATTCGTACGCCACCGACAAACGAGTTAACCGCGGCTTCAGCTTGGACTTTGTCTGGGCGAATAGCTGTGACGTATCCCAATCGTTCAGTATTGCTACTATCCGGTCGCAGTACCGAACCGCGAGTTTTACGCCATTGCATGGTCATCTGTTCGCTAAGCTCCGGAAGAAAAAAATCTTCCAGCACGCCCTCAAAGGGCGTATAAAGGAACCGCTCGATCCCGCAGCCCGCAACAGGCTGTATGACGGGTGCTGAAGCGAATCCCAGCGATTGCTCAATGACAAATCGTATCATGTCAACGCCACAGAGATTCGGGGTCAAATGATGAATTAATGGTCCGCCAGCCAACCTCGGTCCCACATCGATAACACGCAAAATTTCCCCGTCTCGAATTAAGTCTATATGACTAGCGCCCATATTGAGCCCGAGGATTTCGTGCAGTTGTTGAATTGTAGCATTCAACTGCTCCCGTTGGCTTGCTGTCAATTCGGTCGGGATAGTAACCCCAGCGGTTGTTATACACGGTTGATGACGAACTATTTTATCCGCGACGGTAATAATATGGGCCTGGCCTTCATGCACGAGCGTTTCCACTCCAACAACAAGTGTGTCTTCATGGTAACGCTCTATTACGACTTCACCCGACAGGCTCTCCTGCATACAGCTGGCAAATGAACCTTCTAACACGGAAGGGTCCTCAACCACCGCTATGCCACGACATCCAGAACTATCGGAGGGTTTGAGGATCACAGGTCCCTTGAGAGCACTCATCAATTGCTCAGCCTCTTCGAGAGTTCGAGCGACACCACCTTCAACTATCGGTAGACCGGCATTTTTACACAAAGCTCTAAACCGTGCTTTTTCTGTTGCATTATACGCAGAAACAGGTGATATAGCAGGGAGTTTTAGCCTTTTTCCTAATTCCGCAACTGTACGCGGCGCCAAATTGGTCGCCATGGTACATACCCCATCAATTCCATTTTCCTGTATCACACGCTCCAGTGCATCCACGTCGGCAGTATCCACCTGCAAAGGATGCTCCGCTTCCGAAATCCCAGGTGCTTGGGGATCGCGGTCTGCTACCCAAGCTTCGTAACCCAATTGTTTTACGCATCGGATCATAAATATCTGATCGTGACCTGCACCTAAAATTAGTACCTTCATGTCTTTTTCCTTCAACGTTTATACATCGACTTACTACACTGCAGATCGAAAAAATTACAGTTTCTATTTCCATCCACACACGGTGCACCTGTCGTTGCCCCTAGCTCGAACATGGCACTTATCCTGCGCTATAATGCATCTCTCTGTTAATTGCTCCAGACCACCACCCAATGCCAATGCTTTTTTCTTCAATTGACCGCCCTCCTACAGGATGTCACAATATCAGCCACACGACACAGGCCGTTTCCATCAACCAAATTTCTCCCTTTCTCCGCACAGTTTCTTCGAAGCGAAACATCGGCTAGACGGAGAAGACTATTACGGATGGCCACTCGCAAATCATCATCCATTTTCTGTTCACGGCGCGAAATAACCAAGCCCACTCCGTAGTCGACAAACGCCTTGGATGTTATTTCCTGAAGGGGCACCTGAGGAGCCACCAGCACTGGGATCCCCATGCGCATCGCCTCATAAGTCGTCATGCCTCCACTGACCATGACCACGTCTGCAGCTTCGAGCAAGTACCGAGGATTGTCGACATTATGGTGGAAACTTATGCGACTGTGTGTTTCTTCTTTGGCCCTTTTGGCCAACGGTCCCAGCAAAACATCAACATAAAACTCAGGAAAAAGATTCACAATTATTTCAGCCAATTTGCCACCGACTCCATGGGCATCTCCCCCCAACGCCACTAAGACACGAGCCATTTGCTCACGAATACGGATCTGCGGAACCTTCCTGAAAATATCGCGAAGAATTAAATATTCCGGGCCGACATACAATTGTTGCCCCCGAAACCCATCGGCATAACCGGGGCGCGGTATCATGCCGTCAATCCGTACAGGAGCGTAGTCTCGACCTTCTCCGCTCCCGCCGATAGTAATAATCAATGTTTGCCGACTCAACTCCTGAACATAGTCTGCTTTGGTATCCATCGTATCCAGAATCAAGATTCCTTTTTTTTTATCGGCGAGAAAAACAGACATGACCTCTGTCGTATCCCAGCGTAGAGATTCAACAAAGGAAATCCTCTTTAGATGGAGTTCGGTTGCCAGAGCCGGCTCCAAAGGGTTTACAAGAAGACAAACATTTTGTCCCCGTCTAATCAACTCTTCGGCAAGGGCCACACAACGATACCAGTGCCCCAGACCGACTTCCGGACCTGCATCGAAACGAATTAATACTTGGGAAAAAGTATTCATTTTTCGAGTTCTAAGACCCAGTCGCTCAAGGTCTGTTCGGTTAATAAATTTATCGTAGTAACATGGTTCATTCGTTTCAAGTTAAACCTGTTGACATATGCAAGAACGCGACCCTCATCGAAAAATTCCATTTCCAACCCGGCTTGAGGACCATGGAGATGACGCCTCCGCCAAGCCGTAATCCGTTTCTCTGTTTTAAAACGAGAGTCTAAGTTGGATTTAAAGGGTAAAAGCAATCTCCACCCACGCGCAAGGGCATCATGCATGCAGCTAATTGCCACTGAGATTTTCTTACTGTTGAGATATGAAAGGGAGCCACGATTGACGATAGCAT
>CAZNRF010000258.1:0-5324 GCA_964575075.1 uncultured Spirochaeta sp.
GCTTTGATGTTGCGGTAGATGCCGGCGCGAACCGCTTCCCAGATCCGCGGCACCGATGCCATCCACTTGGGGCGAATCTCCGCCATGTCGGCCAGCATGATTTTGCCGATCGGCTTGGAGTACGCCAGCGTGGTGGCGGTAAAGAGCGCGATGTACTGCACGATCCGCTCAAAGGAGTGCCACACCGGCAGCACGCAGAGCCAGATGTCGCCGGGGGTGGCGTTGATACGTTCCGGCACGTACTGCACCTGGTAGAGAAAGTTATGGTGGGTGAGCATCACGCCCTTCGGTTCACCGGTGGTGCCGGAGGTGAAAATGATCGTTGCCACCTCGTCCCCGGTGCCGGCGTCGACCTCGCGGTCGATGCGGGTGGCGTCCTTTTCGAGGACTCTCTCGCCGGTGGCCACCACCTCACGAAACTGGTGGCCGGCTATGCCGCGGGCCGGCTTGGCGGGAATCTCCCCCTCCATGATGATCAGGTGCTTTAGGGCCGGCAGCTTCTTGGCACTCACCGATTCCATGACTTTTTTCAGCTGCGCCTCGTTCTCTACGATCGCCACGGGACATTCCGGCACGGAGAGAATGAAGGCCAGCTCCTCGGTGGTGCTGTCGTTACCCCGCGGTACGTCGGCGGCTCCCAGTGAGAGAATGGCCAGGTCCGCGGTAAACCATTCTTCCCGGTTTTCCGCGACCAGGCCCACGTGGGTGCCTCGTTTGACCCCCAGCTCCTGGAGTCCCGCGGCACAGGCGTGGACCGCACGCTGCAGCTCCTGGTAGCTGCGCGGGTGAAAGGCGCCGCCGTTCACCCGGCTCATCTGGGCGGCGGTGTCGGGATAGGTTGCAACGATGTAGCGCAGCATTTTGGGGATCGTTTCGTGTTTCATGGGAACTCCGATTCAGTCGTTGGTTTCAGCCTGGGTTATCGGTCGGCGACCGACTTCCTTTCAACCTACTACGGTTACCCCAGGAACGCAAGCGGGGGCACTGCGCGCTGGCCCACTCGGCGTAGCGGCCCGGTACGCTATGACCCGTCGGCTATCCCGGGCATGATTACGATTCCCTCCCCGGGGTACAGGTATTGGATCACGAGCCGCGGCCACCCAACGGGATGTTCGCCCACTTCCACCGGTTCATCCTGGGGGTGCACCTCGGACCACGGACGATCCGTATCGAGGGGCCGCAGGGAGCGTCGCTCATCGGTAGAGAAGACGATCGCCGTGTCACCCCCGTTTGGCGCCTTACCCCGGCTTGCCGCCGCGGCGGTGGGCAGGTCGGTATGGGGCGAGTGCGGGGGAAGCGGAATGTGAACGTTGGATCGCGGAAGGTGCCCGTCGGTGTTGACCACGCAGACCGGCGGCGGCCCGCCATCGGCGGGCGCGATCCACCACGCTACCACGGAGGTTCCTCCGGTGGCGTCCGGCGGGAGGAGCCAGCGCACCTCGGCGCCGCGCCAGTGCGGGAGCACCTGCTCCGCAAAACGGCGGATCCGACTGATTCGAAAAAAGAGGTATCCGTTGCGGCCGAACTCAAACGGCCCGGACACCGCCTTGGGACCGTCGGTTTCGTGAAAGACGTACAGTTTGGAGTACTGCTCGTTGGGCGCCGGGGCGTAATGCGGATCACGACACTCGAAGTTAAGGCCGGTGTAGCTCGGCATATCGGTGAGAAAGAGCGCCAGAAAGTACCGCGCCTCGTTTCCCGCCCGGTAAAACTCGTCGAACCGCGGATCGTCCTTGTCGGCGGTCATCGTGGTAAGGGCGGGTTTCACCGCCCGGGTATCCGCCACGTCCCGATAGCGGCGGAGGCGCTGGAGAAACTCGGCGCTCTCGGGAGGAACGGACTGCAAATCTCCCAGCGTCACGTCGGCGCCGGAGGCCTCCAGGTGATCAACCTCATCGCCGTAGGCCATTACATCGGGAGGCGCCAGAAACGTCTCGGCAAAATAGCCGAACCAGGGGACCTTCGATCGGCGGGAAATCGCCTCCTGTACCGATCCCAGGATATCGTAGGAGGCGCCGGCGCGGGCCGGCACGCCCTCGGGGCGCATCTGCACGTGGGACATGTCGCCCCGCATAAAGTCGAATCCGAAACGGTGCTGCATCTCGCGATAGCGTTCCTGGACGTAGGTCCACGTTTCCTGCCGGGGCCGCGAAAAGTCGATCTCCCAGTCTTGATTGTCGTTGCGCCGTTCGTACAGCTTGTACCGCGTGAGGGGCCCGAAGACGCGGGACATGCTCTCGGGACGGGTGATCCGATACTCCCGCCAGACGTGACCATCACCATCGACGTGCGCCGTTTCGCGGTCCACTTCAAGCCCCCGATACGGCGGCGCCATGGTGGCGGGGGCCGGTTCGTATCCCATCGTATAGATGGAACGCGCCAGGTTCCCCCGACGGGCGTCGCGCTCTGCCCGTTCCGAAGGTCGGCCGAAGAGAATCAGATCCCGTTCCGCTTCGTCAAACTCCGGCGAGAAGAGGGCCGACCTATCGGCGGGAATCGCGCGCGAGGGATCCGCACTGCCGTGGGTCGCGAGGAAATCCAGGACCAGATCTTGAACTTCCTCGTGGAGGTCCGCCCGGTGATCCACGATCGCCACGTCCTCCCGGCGAATCCACTCAAAGTGCTGAGGATGCGCCAAGACGATTTCGGAGAATCGATCGGTATGGGGGATAACATCCATCCCCACCGCCTTTCCCATGAGATGGAGCAGGTTTACCGTGGCGCGAAGCTGCCGCTCGGCGGTATCGAGATGGGGGTACAACGTCTGCAACGACTCCGATACGAATTCATCGTTGATCTTCCAGCTACTCATACCGTAGAGGCTTCCCACCACTCCCGGTTCCCAGATCGGCAAGAGATGAATCGCGTCGTGGGCATCGGAGAGGGTGAGCGCATACTTCACCACGTTGATAAAAGACCCCACGGTGCGCACGTTCACTCCCACCACATTGCTGGATTGGAGCCAGGAGGCGTTCTGATGGTCCCGGAGCGGACTGGCCGGCGCGCCGCCGGAACCGGGCAGGTCCGCCACAGGGCCCGCACCGGTACCTTCGCCGAAAGCCCCACTGTTTGCAGGAGATACCTCCGTGGCCTCCCGTGAGATCGCCACATCCACCGCGGCTCCGTAGCGTGCCCGCAGAATCTCGAGGAGGCGCTCATCGGACAACGCTATCGCCTGGGGGGGAAGCAGATTCGCGCAGAATCCGGTGGTGCCGGCGGCGAAGTCGGCCACCGCCTCGGCGGAAAATCGCCGCCACCGCTCGGAGAGTTCTCCTTGTGTCCGCCCTATTTCGCCCGCGTCCATCAGAAGCTCACGTCGTAATCGGCGGTTATCACGATGTCGGCCAGCGATTTATGGGTCCGAATAATCTGGTGCTCGATCTCCAGGACCTGCTCAATGAAGGGATCGAACTTTTCCCGATTGCGTCGTTTTCGCGCTTCCAGCGTGGCGTGATAGTCCCGGTCAATAAAGACATGCGTATCGGCGGCGCTCAGGGTGGTGGTATAGGTACCCTCGGCGATCACCACGGCAATACCATCCAGAGAAATCTCCTCTTCCACCGCCCGGTCCTCGTCGTAAATGACCTCGGGTTTGACCAGGGATGGGGTACCGTCCTTGGCCGCCTGCAGGTGTTCATTCAGCAGGTCCAGTCTGACTTCTTTGAGACCGACCCAGGAAATATCCTCTCGCCGTCGCGCGTCGTTGGATTTCGGCGGGAGGACAAAGTAATCGTCTTGTCCCAGCACGAGAGCGGGAAGCCCCTCCGCGTCGAGCGCTTCCTTCAGCGCTTGTCCCATTTCCGACTTTCCACTTCCCGACTCGCCCGCCACCGTCACGGTGTAGCGCCGGTCGGTTGCCCTGACCCGTTCGGTGAGGTGTGCCACGATCCGGTTAGCAGCCGCTCGATGGTGCTCTTCTACAATGATGACGTCACCACGCATGGAGACCCTCCTGAATCACATGATTATGTTATATACCGGTATCCCGGCGCTCCTATTGTAGAGAATTTCCCCGCCGGTTCGCCACCCTCAACACCAGTTGACCGGCGGACGCCCAGTACATACCTTTGCCACCATGATGGAATATCCCGACGATCAGGCTCCTCACCAAGGGCAGCCGGTGCTGCATCTCGGTGCCGATAGTGACCACGCAACGTCCGCCCTCATTCTCATTCACGGCCGCGGCGCATCTGCGGAAAGCATGCGTCCCCTCGGGGAAGCGCTCATGACCGAACACATGGCGGTTCACATTCCGCAGGCCCTTTCCAATACGTGGTACCCACGGCCGTTTCTTGAGCCAATCGAGGAGAACGAACCGTTCCTGAGTTCAGCGCTGCAGGTTATCGCGGATATCGTGTCCGGGTTCTCCTCACGAGGAATACCGCCGGAACGGGTTATTATCGCCGGATTCTCCCAGGGCGCGTGCCTTAGCTCAGAGTACGCCGTCAGAAATCCGCGCCGCTACGGCGGGATTCTGGTGTTCAGTGGCGGCATTATCGGCCCCCCAGGCACAGATTTTCGCTATGAGGGTGACCTCGCCGGGACTCCAGCGTTCGTCGGTTGCAGTGATACCGATTTCCACATTCCTGTGGAGCGCGTTCACGAAACAACCACGGTGCTACAGGGGCTTGGGGCGGAGGTGACTGAGCGCATCTATCCCAACATGGGGCATACCATCATCCAGGACGAGCTCGATGCAGCCCGGCACATCACTGAGGCCGTATCCTCCTCGCATGGCGCATAACGCGGAGCGCCTGGCGCGGCATGAGGGGTTGCCGCAGCGGTAGCCCGTTAGCCCGGTATCACCGGGCTTGGGCACGCACCAGGTGCAACTCCATCTTATTTGACCAGCACTTCCAATCCCCGAAGCTGCTCTTCGCTACCAAGGCCGATAATGCGGTCACCAGGGTGGATCGTAACCGAGGAGAGCCCCGAGCGAGTGGCATCGGTACGAGTGGCACCGAAAGAGTCAGTGATTGCCAGCACGATCGCTCCGGTGTGGCTGCCGATGTTTGCATCCCGAAGGGTCTTGCCGGCCAGAGCGGACGTTTCGGCCACAAGAAATTCCTCCATGCGCATCGCCATCTCGGAATCATCCACGATAACATCCAGAAAGTTCACCACCGATGGGCGCAGAATCGAGGACGCGATGCGCCGGCCGGCAATTTTTGACGGCGTGATCACGCGATCTGCACCGGCTCGCTTCCAGTTGCCAGTGGCGTGAGCGTCCGTACCTTTTGCGATCATCCTACGCTGTGGATTGAGCTGTCGCGCAGTAAGCGTGACAAATACATTTGCCGCATCGGAGGGAAGCACCGCCACCC
>CAZNRF010000259.1:0-5309 GCA_964575075.1 uncultured Spirochaeta sp.
ATCGCTCGAGCGAGACGCGAACCCATACGGGGACATGCACAGCAACTTGCTTGTTGGGCTGCAATCAGGTTCCGGAGCTCCGGATATTGTCGTTATCGAAATCAGCCGGTTTCCAAACTTTCTGCGTGGGAACGTGCAACTGCGGGATATGAGCGACTTCATCGACCCGGTTCGTGATGATTTCGTGGAGGCCCGTTTCGACATCTACACCCAGGATGGGGCTGTATACGGTCTGCCGTTCCACGTGGGGCTGTCGGTAATGTACTACAACACGGAAATTATGGAAGCGGCAGGTGTTGATATCGATTCCATTGAAACGTGGGACGACTATATTGAGGCCGGTCGGCAGGTCGTCGAGAATACCGATGCCTGGATGACAACGGTGGAAGCCACGGAGCAGTGGTCCTTCTGGCCGCTCATCACTCAGCAACAGTCAAATATCTTCGGCTCGGACGGGAGCGTGACTCTCGACAACCAGGACAACATCGATACCCTTCAAATGCTGCACGATATGGTTCATGAGTACGAGATCGCCCGCACGGCTCCCGGTGGTTTTCATCACGCGGAAGAGTACTACGGCTTTATGGCCGAAGGTGGAGCGGCCAGCCTCTGGATGCCGCTTTGGTATATGGGCCGATTCACCGACTATATGGACGATCTCCAGGGCAACGTGGCGATCCGCCCGCTTCCGCGCTTCACCGAAGGCGGATTCCGGTCGGCAGGCATGGGCGGCACGGGAACCGCGGTCCCCACTCAGGGTGAGCACGTCGAGCTCGCAGCCGAGTTCCTTGCGTTCGCGAAGCTCTCCGAAGAAGGTAACATCCTGCTATGGGAAGAGTTGGGATTCGATCCGCCCAGGAGTTCCGTGTGGACCAGCGACGCCCTGGCCCAGGAAAACAAGTACACCAACTTTTTCACCAATGGAACGCAAATCTTCGAACAGATGCTCCCATTGACCGAGGAAATCCATCCGGTGAACGTCACGACCCAGATTCCGGACGCCATTACCCTCATTCAGACCGAGGTGATGCCCAGCGTGCTCTCCGAGCAAAGCGCAACTCCGGCCGAAGCGCTCCGACGCGCGGCGGACCAGCTAAGTACCTGACGTTTGAACATTAAATATCCCGGCGGAATACGCCCGCCGGGATATTTCCGCCCATGCAGCGTAGCCTGTATCCTGGAATCGGAGGAACTGTCACATGCCGGCATTGTCCAAGCCATTCAAATCGCAACGATACGTTCCGTATGTGTTCGTGCTCCCGTTCATCGTCTCCTCGGGCCTATTCTTCGTCTATCCGGTGATCGAGACAATAATCATGAGCTTTCAAGAGATCGTCCCGGGGCAACGGGAGTTCGTGGGACTGAACAATTACCGGCGACTCCTGAATCCGAGGTTTTTCACTGCCTTGAGAAACAGTTTTGTCTACACGGCACTGACGATAGCGGTCTTGATCCCGATACCGATGATTCTCTCCGTCCTCTTGAACAGTGCCAGATCAAAGGGCGGTAATCGGGCATTCGTTGTGTTCCGCGGGATGCTCTTCCTACCGTCTCTCATGTCCGTCGTGGTTGTGGGCACCGTCTTCCGGCTTATGTTTGCGTCGTCGGAGCGTGCTCTGGCGAACGCGGTGTCGGGTTTGCTCGGATTTCCGCCTACGGAGTGGCTCCTGCAGGGTCAGGTGACCGCGATGACCCTTCTGGTTTTGGTCGCCACCTGGCGCTGGACCGGCATAAACATCGTGTATTTTCTCGCGGGCCTCCAGCAGATCCCGGTCGAACTGTACGAGTCCGCGGACCTCGACGGCGCCAGCGCGGTGCAAAAATTTCGCCTGGTCACGATGCCGCTCCTAAAACCGGTTACCGTGTTTGTTCTGACGATTAGCGTGTTCGGCGGATTCGCGATGTTTGAAGAGAGCTTCGTGCTGTGGGGTCCCACATCCCCGGGGAACGTGGGTCTGACGATGGTTAAGTACCTGTATCAGCAGGGATTCCAGTCCGGCCAGATGGGTCTTGGCTCGGCCGTGGGAATAACGTTGCTGGCGATCGTGTTCTTGGTTAGTGTCACACTACTCAAGGTAACCGGATTCTTTAAGCAAGGAACCCAATGATGAAATCGAGAACTCCCACCGAGGCCACGATATGGGCATCAGTCTTCGTGGTGCTCGGGCTGACTGCGCTCATCTTTCTGATTCCGGTATATGCCCTCGTGTTGTCTGCGTTTCGGCCCGGTCAACAACTGCTGAGATTCGGCATCACCTTCGACACGCTTATCCCCGCAAACTTCACGCTCAATAGCATAAAGACGCTGTTTACCGCGCGGGACGGTATCTTCATTAACTGGTTCACAAACAGTGTTCTCGTTCTCGTCCTGAGAACGAGCATATCCATAATGGTTTCGGCCTTCGTCGGATATGGTCTTGCCGTCTATGACTTCTTTGGACGACGCTTCTTGCTGGCCGCCGTTGTTCTGCTCATGGTAGTACCGATTCAGATACTGATCTTACCGTTGTTCAATCTCATGATCACGTTCGGACTCATGAATACGTTCCTCGGTGTGATCCTCCCCTTTCTGGTTCTCCCATTCGCGATCTTTTTCTTCCGTCAGTATGCAGGATCACTTCCAACCGAGCTTATCGACTCCGGACGCGTAGACGGCGTAAGCGAGTTCGGAATCTATTTTCGGATCATGATGCCGCTCATGGTCCCGGCGTTCGGCGCGATGGTTATCCTCATCTCGCTCATGTCCTGGAACGACTTCGTCTGGCCGCTGGTTGTACTCAGAAGCAACGACATGTTTACGATTCCGCTGGGCCTCAACTCGCTACTCACGCCCTATCAGGACAATTACGACATGCTTCTCTCCGGTGCGTTCATGGCAACGCTTCCGGTGTTCATACTCTTCTTTCTCTTTCAGCGGTTCTTCGTATCCGGATTGGGAGAGGGAGCAGTTAAGGGATAGTTCGGTGGCTGTTCGCGCAGCTACCCTCTCATTACCACAATAAGGAGACTCCTGTGTCCACTACACACAAAGCATCACTTCTACTGGATAAGTCGTTTACAATCGGCGAGATTGATCCGCGCATTTACGGGTCGTTCGTCGAACACCTGGGACGGGCGGTGTATGAAGGAATCTACGAACCCGACCACCCTACGGCGGATGCCGACGGATTTCGCAAGGACGTTATAGACCTGGTAAAGCAGCTCGATGTGCCGCTGGTGCGATATCCGGGTGGAAACTTTGTTTCCGGGTACAACTGGGAAGACGGGGTCGGACCGGTAGAGAATCGACCACAGCGCATGGACCTCGCCTGGCGGTCATTGGAGCCGAATACAGTAGGAACCAATGAGTTTGCCCGGTGGGCGCAGAAAGCAGGTGCCGAAGTCAATATGGCAGTTAACCTCGGCACCCGCGGCATCGATGCAGCTCGAAACCTCGTAGAATACTGCAACCATCCCTCGGGCACGTACTACAGTGACCTGCGCCGCAGCCATGGGGTAGCGGAGCCCCACCGGTTCAAGACGTGGTGTCTCGGAAATGAAATGGATGGTCCCTGGCAGACCGGACACAAGACCGCCTACGAGTATGGGCGACTCGCGGCGGAAGCGGCAAAGGTGATGCGCTGGACCGATCCCTCCATAGAACTCGTGGTTGCCGGCAGTTCCAATCCGCGCATGCCGTCATACCCGCAATGGGAGGCGACCGTACTTGAAGAAACCTACGACCACGTGGACTACATTTCGATCCATTCCTACTACACAAACTACGAGAACGACGTCCGCAACTTTCTGGCGAAATCGCTGGAGATGGACGACTACATTCGGTCCGTCGTTTCCACCTGCGACTTCGTCCGTGCCAAGAACGGTTCCAAGAAGCGAATCAACCTCTCATTTGATGAGTGGAACGTCTGGTTCCATTCCGTTGAGCAGGACAAACTCGTGGAACCGTGGGCGTTCGCTCCCCACTTACTGGAAGACATCTATACGCTGGAAGACGCGCTGCTCGTGGGATGTCTGCTCATTACCCTGCTGAAACATGCGGATCGGGTAAAGATCGCGTGTCTAGCACAGCTGGTTAACGTCATCGCACCGATCATGACGGAAGCCGGAGGTGCCGCGTGGGCGCAGCCGATCTACTATCCGTTTATGCACGCCTCTCGGTATGGCCGCGGCACGGCCCTGCAACCAATCGTACATTCCCCGAAGTATGACACGAAGGAGTTTTCCGACGTTCCACTTCTGGAAGCGACCGGCGTTCTGAGCAGCTCGGAAGATGAATTGACAATTTTTGCCGTCAACCGTGATCCGGAGAATGCCCTAAACTTGGAAATTGACGTGCGCTCGTTCGAAGGGTTTCAGGTCAAGGAGCACACCGTACTTACCGGTGACGATGTCAAGGCAACCAATAGCGCGACTACACAGGACGTTACGCCCCACAATGCCCGGGTTCCTGAGTTGTCGGACGGATTGATTACGGCGGAGCTCCCAAATCTGTCCTGGAACGTGATTCGCTTGGTCCGGTAGGTAGGCTAAGCAGCCGATATCCGGGGTCTATGCTTACCGCCCGTTAACATACGGCCATCCCTCCTGGTCCCAGTAGAGTGGATCTATGCGGAGGGTTGCCCGGCCCCCATGTTCCGCGTCATAGGCGTGATAGACCAGGATGGATTGTCCCGCCTCGCTGTAAACTGCGTTGTGCCCGGGACCCTTCCATCGTTCTCCCGACTCCCGGATGATCGTGCCGCCGCCTTCCATCATTGGGATGCCGTCGCGGTCCACGTAGCCACCGTCGATGTGGCGGGAGCGGCCGACGGCAATCTTGTAGGTGCTCTCGACGCCGCGGCAACACTGGTCGAAGGATACGAAGAGATAGTACCAGCCGTCTCGGTTGATAATGTACGGTGCCTCGATCGCTGTCATGTGCGGGCGTTCTGCGATCGGTCGCAGCCGTGCGTTTGCGGCGGGCTTCATCGTTTCCGGGTCGAGACGCACAATCTTGATTCCGGACCAATATGATCCAAAGGTCAGCCACGGCCGTCCATCTGCATCCACGGCGAGATGAGGATCTATTGCGTTGTAGTCGTCATCTGATTGGGAAGCTATAACGAGCCCCGAGTCGACCCACCCAAAGTCTTCTTCGTCTGGGGCGAGTGTGGGGCTCGACGCGAGACCGATAGCCGAGTTATTCCTACCAAAGGCGGAGACTGAGTAGTACAGCCAGTAGCGGCCATCATAGTAGGAGATATCCGGGGCCCAGAGGTTCGGACTGGCATTCGGTACATACTCCCGCGCCCAGGCGGGAATGCCATCAA
>CAZNRF010000260.1:0-2901 GCA_964575075.1 uncultured Spirochaeta sp.
GGTTCGCGCTCCACCTCCTGGAGGTGGGTCGCGCGCCGGCCCAGGATGGACGGACCTCGCCGGCGCTGAGTCGTGGAGAGACCGAGGCGGGAGAAGAGTACATCACGGTGCGCATGCCGGCTGCATTCGCCGCGGAGTCCATCACCTTAGAGCCTGCCGCCGCTGACTATCCGGTATGGGTTGGACGGTAACCGGCGGCATACGCGGTCTCTCGGTCACGATTCTAATTGGAACGATCGCGCTGCTCGCCGGGTGCGTATCCCAGGATAGCCGTGCACCGGAGCGCGAGGAGCGGGCGCAGGCGCCCCCGGACTCGGCTGCGCCCCGTGACCAACAGCGAGATGACGAGGCGGGTCCGCCGCCGGAACCGACCTCCCCGGACCACCGGGAGGATGAAGAACCAGAAGACCGCGCTCCGGCAGGGGCGGCTCCACCGGAAGAACCCCAGCCTGCGCAGGATCCCGCGGTTACCCAGGATCTCCCACGAGTGTCACCACTTTCACCACTGCCACCACGCCGGGTGCGACCGGTTCCTCCTGATACCGCCACGCCCGAGCAGCTTGCGAGAATTCGCGAATATTATGGAATTCGCTCCGTCCCCGCGATAACGATGGATATCACCGTGGAACCGATTATTGACGCCCCCGCCACGGCGGTCGGGTACATCCGGCGCGGGTTGGAACAGGGGGGGATGCGTGGAACGGCAACGGTAGCGGGCCCGGCGGGTGAGCATCGCGCCGCTCTCGCGATCACGATTGCGGGAGACCAGCTGACCTCCCGGCAGTACCATTACGCCCGCGCCGTGGTAGCTGTGCGCTACCGAACCGGTCCGGGGCTGCGCCTGGGGGCGGACAGGATCATCCGCGGGCCCTACCGTTTGAGCCAGGTGTCACCGGCTGACGCGGTGCTGCGCTCCTTGTTCGCGATTCCCGGTGCGGCCTACGCCACCGCCCTCGGCGAGATTGACGACGCGTGGAGCACGGGGGTGGCGCGTGAAGGTCTTCCGTACCAGATAGAGCATCCCCCGGATCGCGAGGGATGCCTCGACGGCCCGTTTTTCGAGGTGCCCCCTCTGCTACAGCACCAGCTCATGCTGTGGTCGCGGGATTCAGACTGTGATTACCTCGTCGAGCCCCTTACAGGAATCATTCGAATTGTTTATAATGGCACTACTTAGATGAAAAATGTATATATGATGCGCCGTTTCAGATCGTTGATCGCAGCTCTTATCCTCTTTGCGTTCTGGGGATGCGCCACGGTTGAGGATAGGCCGCCGGACTGGATTCGGGGAGGCGACGCGCTCACGCCACAACAGATTCTCGCGTACGGCCGCGGCGATAGTGAAGGTGAGGCGCGGGAGCGAGCCCGGGCCGATGCCGCCGCCCAGATCGCTCAGGTTCTCCTTCGGCAGCTTGAGTCGCGGGGTACCGTGGTGACTCGCACCGTAGGTGAACTGGTGGAGCAGCGCGCCGCCGACAGGGTAGAGAGCCAGGATCCCGCAGATCGATACCAACGCCAGGATGAGCAGAGTGTGGTGGAACAGTACCTCCTGTATGAGTATTCACCGGAGAACCGCACCCAAGATCTTACGCAGATCTACGAAGAGGCGAACCTCGCAATTCCCGTGGAGCGAGAGGTGATACCCGAGAGCCCCCGTGGGGACCTCCCTCCCCGGGAGGAGTCCCCCGCCTCTCCACTGGGGGAGGTACGCACTCGTCTCGCCACTTCGGTTCCGGCAGATGCATCATCGCGACGGGAAACGCTCGAGGACGCGCAGGAAGTTGCCGGGGACGTTGACATATCGATTGAGCCGCGGCAACGTACGGTCGCACTGGGTCGGCCGCTTCCTTCCGGCTTCTCAGTTGTGCTGAGTGCCGGAGAAAACGAGCAACCCCTCCGCAATGTTCCGTTGCAGGTGGTGATTCAGAGCCCGGAGGTAGACGGGCGACGAGAAACCACGGAACTGCAAATACGCACCAACCACGAGGGCACGGCGCGTATCCCGGTAGCTACCCCGGAACTGGCAGGAACCACCCAAATCCTTGTGGAGCCGGCCTGGCTTGATGAGGAGCTGCGGCCCTGGCGGGCTGCCGAGGAGGGATCAGCTACTCAGGATCTCGTAGCCTCCATTGGGGAACGCTTGCGAGCCCGGGCGGCGGTTCAGGTTACCTCGGATGCTTCCGCGGTCCCCACCGCCATGATCGTGTTGGATCGTGACATCGCCGGCAACCCCATCGCCTCCTCGGACACGATGCGGGGAATGGCCCAGGAGTTTGCGGAGACGGACTTTCGGATTCGGGAAGTAGACCTCTCCAGCTCCGACCGCTGGCGCCTTGCCGAGGCGGAGTCGATCTCCGTGGCGGACCTCTACGATATCCTCCCCTTTGATGTACTCTCTCAAACGGAGCGGGTGATCGTGGGACACACACACATACTGGAGTTCACCGAGGACGATGGCTTCACGGTGGTAGTGGAAGTGGAGGCGGGGGCGTTTGATCTTCGCCGGGACGAAGTGTTGGCGCGGGTCTCGTTTCAGGAGCGCATCACCGGGAGCGACGCGCGTTCCGCTATTCGGACCGCATTTCAGGCCGCCGGTCGTCGTCTGGTGCGCCGGATCGTTCCGCGATTGCCCTAGCCCACGCCGCCAGCGCTCCCGGGTCATCCCCGATTACCCCCGCCACACCCGCCTCGATGAGGCGGCGCAGCACAGACTGCTCGTTCACCGTCCACACATACTGCGACGCTCGCGGCCGGCCCGCCGGTCGGTGAGGTTGACCGGTGGCGCTTCCGGAAAGCACCGTGTGCCAGCTCGGCTTGGCCACCTCGCTGCGGGTGAGCGCCACGCCCACCCCGCCCCGCACAAACCCCCGCCCCCCCCGACCCTCCGATGCAATCACCGCC
>CAZNRF010000260.1:2911-5292 GCA_964575075.1 uncultured Spirochaeta sp.
CCGCGATTGCCGTAGCCCACGCCGCCAGCTCTCCGGGGTCATCACCGATGACCCCCGCCACATCCGCTTCCATGAGGCGGCGCAGAATATCCTGTTCGTTCACCGTCCACACATACTGCGACGCTCGCGGCCGGCCCGCCACCAGGTACCAACCCGCCGGCCGGTGGGGTCGGCCGGTGCTGGTGGCGGAAAGCACCGTGTGCCAGCTCGGCTTGGCCACCTCACTGCGGGTGAGCGCCACGCCCAGCCCGCTCCGCAGAAACCACGGCACCTCCCGATCCTGTGAGTAAATCACCGCCGTAGCGACCGGTTCGGGCACCGCGGGCTGCCTCCGGATCGCCCGGCGGAAGCGTCGAATCAAACGGGGATCAAAGGAGGAGATGATCACGCGGCCCGCCTCCGGAGCGCTCCCCGCGGCCCGCCGGCGGTCCGCGATCAGCTCCGCCACCCGCTCCGGCAGATCCCGGGGGGTATCATCATACGATTTCAGTTCGATATCGACGTGCATCCAGTCCGGGAGGGTGTCGAGAACCGTGTTGAGGGTGGGAATCCCCACCGTGGTGAGCTCCGTCCGCGCGGGGTGAGCCGTGGGGTCCGCCGTGGGGTCCGCTCCGGCGGGGCGCGTCTCCCTCCGCCCGGGAGCGTGCAGCGCCATCGTCGCCAGTTCGGTACTGGGAACATCCACAACTCGACGCGGATCGTCCGCCAGTCGCTGGAGATCTCCATCATGCACCACCACGATCTCGCCGTCCCGCGCAACCTGCACGTCGAGTTCCACCCCGGCAACACCCGCCGTCTCGGCGGCCAATTCAAACGCGGAAATCGTGTTCTCCACCCGCCGCGCCGCGTATCCGCGATGACCAAAAATAAGTAGATCCATACTGCTTGCCATTGTAGCGCACCCGGCGATAGCCTCTCTACACGATGGAATCAGATCGAATCGCCGCGTTAGCAACCCCCTACGGCGTCTCCGCCCTCGCCGTTCTCCGCACCAGCGGGCCCGGCAGCGTGGAGGCAATGGCCGCCCTCTGTGACAAACCGGAATCGGTGCGATCCAGCGACGGGGGCCGCATGAAGCGCGTCCTGCTCGTGGACCCCGAAGCCGACCAGGTCCTGGACGAGGTGATGCTCGGCATCTTTCGCGCCCCCCACAGCTACACCGGCGAGGATAGCGTCGAGATCTTCTGCCACGGCAGCCCCCCGGGGATCCGGCGCATCTTGTCGGTGTTGTACCGCAACGGCTTCCGCCCGGCGGAACCGGGGGAGTTTACCCTGCGCGCCTTTATGGCGGGCAAAGTGGACCTCACCCGGGCCGAAGCAGTCCATGAAATCGTTCAGGCCCAGACCGCCACCAGCCACGAAATGGCCCTCGCTCGCCTCGGCGGCAGCGTCGAAGCCGCCATCGAGGAGTCCAAACAGGCCCTCGTGCAGATCATGGCCGCCGTCACCGTACAGCTGGACTACCCCGAAGAGGACACCGGCGAAATTATCATTCCTCCGGAAACGATCAGCACCGCCCGCACCCGCCTCCAGGAACTCGCCGACACCTACCGCACCGGTCGCTTGTACCAGGAAGGGGCGCGGGTGGCGCTTGCCGGCCGCACCAACGCCGGCAAGTCCAGCCTCTTTAACGCGTTTCTCAAGGAGGACCGCTCCATCGTCAGCGACACCCACGGCACCACCCGGGACTACATCGAAAGCCACCTGGACCTCGACGGCATTCCCGTTCACCTCTACGACACCGCCGGCCTCCGCGTCACCGAGGAATCGATCGAAGGGGAAGGCATACGTCGAACGCGCAGCGTTCTGGACGGCGCCGATCTCGTGATCTACGTGGTAGACAGCACCGAGGGGCTCACCGAAGAGGACACCACCGTGATCGAGGCCAACCGGGAGCGGCTGGTGGTGGCGTGGAATAAAACCGACCGCCCCGGCTCGCTGCCCGTGCCGGACTCAGGAGCTGCGCGCGCGCCTTCCGCGGGCGCGCCGAGCGCTGAATTGCCAGGCGGGCGGGGCGCTGAATTGCCGAGTGCTGAACCGCCGGGCGGCCGGGGCGAGCTCGCCGGCGCGGGAGCCGGTAGCGCGGCAGCGCCCGCTCTGCCCGTGGTCGTTCTGCCGGTGAGCGCGGTAACGCTGCAGGGCATGGACGCGCTGGTCTCCCACATCGTGCGCGAGCTCACCCCGGAGCGCACCTACCGCGAGGGCAGCCCCGTCATCGACTCCTTGCGACAGAAAAACCTCTTGGAGCGGGCGGCCGCCGCGCCGGGCGAGGTTGAGGCGGGCCCGGCGGCGGGTTACCCGGTGGACGAGGTGGTGGAGGGGCCCGCAGAGATTGGAGGCGAACATCTCGGAGGCGTCGCGGACGACCGTGGCTTCGAGGC
>CAZNRF010000261.1:0-5281 GCA_964575075.1 uncultured Spirochaeta sp.
AGACCTTTGGAGCAATCGAATCACGCCACCAAGAAATCGCGGCGGTCGCGCCGGAACGTATTCTTCAGGAACTCTCCAAGATGATGGCAGCACCGACACCGTCCGTGGGATGGCATCTACTCAAGGAGTGCAACCTTCTGTCGGTAATTGCGCCGGAGCTCCTCGAAGCGAGTACCGACGCCCGGAAAGAAGAAGCCCTGGCATCTCTCTTCGATCATCTCACCGCAACCTGCGATTGCACGCCCGCCGATGATGCGGCGCTACGTTGGGCGGGGCTCCTGCATGACGTGGGCAAACCGCGCTGCCTCGCCTATGATGAGCGAGGGCTTCACTTTCATGGTCACGATACCGTCTCCGCGGACATGGCGGGAACACTCCTCAAGCGACTGCGCGCCTCACGAAAGCTCATCGATTCGGTGGTTCACTTGGTTGGCAATCACATGTTTGGTATTCACGGGGAATCTAGTGATGCGGCGATTCGGCGCTTTGTCTCCCGCGTTGGAGCCGAGAGCGCACTCGCCTTAGTAGCGCTGCGACGGGCGGACATCTGCGGCAAGACCGGCAGCCCCCCTACCTCCCCAGACCTCAACCGACTCGAACGTCGCATTCAGTCGGTCCTCACGGAACGCACCGCCCTCACAACTCGGGATCTGGCGGTAAATGGCCAAGACCTGATGTCTGAACTCCACATGCCGCCGGGGCCTCATATCGGTGTTATCCTGGGAGAGTTATTGGAAACGGTGCTTGATGATCCCGCCATGAATTCTCGCGAGCAACTGTTGCACATCGCCCGCCGCTTCGCAGAGACACGCCTATCCTGAAGCCTTTGCCGAGCCACCTCACGACGAAGAAGAGGTTTCATTCACTCCAGAGCTGAATTCAGACGTGTTCTCAGTCTGTTCCGACGCCGCCAGCGCCTCCCAGGCCATTTGGGCGGCAGCTTGCTCCGCTTCCTTCTTGTTCTTGCCTTCTCCAGGTCCATACGTCTCCTCCCCAACTGTTACCTGGATCCAGAACGTCCGATCATGGTCCGGTCCGGTACGTTTTTGCAGGGTGTATTGCGGATACGCCTTGAAGCGCTTCTGCACAAACTCCTGGAGCAGCGTTTTGTAGTCTTTCCGGTGGCGATCCTCGAGGACTTTATGGATTTCCGGTATGAGCGCAGTCAGCGTGAACTTACGGGCAACTTTGAAGCCTGAATCCAGGAACAACGCCCCGATGATCGCCTCCAGCGCATCCGCCAAGATTGCTTTCTTGGTGCGGCCTCCGGAGTGCTCTTCACCTTTTCCAATAAGGACGTAGTTGTCTACCCGGAGACGACGCGAAATGACGGCGAGACTGTCTTCACTGACGACGTAACTTTTAATCCGGGCAAGGTCCCCTTCAGGACGATCAGCGAGCTCCTGGTACAGATACTCGGCCACAACCAATCCGAGTACAGAGTCCCCAAGAAACTCGAGCCGCTCATTATTCGCGACCTTCTCGCCGACCTCGTTGGCATAAGAGCGGTGAGCAAACGCTTGATTGAGCAGCTCGAGCTTCCGAAAACGCACCCCGGCATGGTTTTCAAACAGCAGAAGCTCTTTTTTTCTCGCCTGATCCAGAGGATTGCCCTCGTCCTGGTTGCGACGAAACATAGCAGGCAATCTTTCCCGGCCGAGCCGCGGAACGGCTCGACCAGAATTCTTATTTTTGCTGACTCTTCAGGAAGTCCAGCGCGTCTCCCACGGTCTCGAACTCATTTGCCTTTTCGTCCGGAATGGAGATGCCCATTTCCTCTTCAATAGCATAGACGAGCTCGTACGTGTCCAAGCTGTCCGCACCAAGATCCTGCCGGAACGAAGACTCCGCAGTAATCTTTTCCTCATCGATTTCCAGTTTCTCAGCGATGAGCTTCTTCATCTTCTCGAACAGTTCATCCATATCGGATTCCTCCCCGTGTCTCTATCTATCCGGAATTAAGTAAGCTCGTCTTCGCTGATAACTTGTTTCCCCCGGTAGAAACCGGAAGATAGATCGACCCTATGGCGCCGAACCAGCTCACCGGACTCCGGCGAAGTTATTAACGTAGGTATTGCGAGCTTACCATTGATTTTGCGGCGACGCCGCGTTCTTGACTTTGAGTGCTTTTTCTTCGGTACAGCCATGACTATCTATTCCTCTCACATCACGATTCAGTTGCGTAAAACAGGTCTGGCGATAATAAATGCGCCTGATCTCTTTTGTCAACCTCGGTCGTAAGCCGAGGCGGCGGGCGGTATCTTGTGACGGAGCCGCTCCTCCACTTCTGGGGGCACCATGGAGCTTACGTCTCCTCCCAATCTCACCAACTCCTTTATCGCCGAGGAGCGCAGCACGAAATACTGCGCATCGGTGGGCATGAATATCGTCTCGACCTCAGGATCGAGACCCTTATTCAGCATCGATAGTTCGAATTCGTACGAGAAATCCGACAGAGCTCGTACTCCCCGAATCATAATTCTCGCTCCGACCTCGCGGGCAAATTCCACAATCATGCGGTCCCACACATGCACATGAACGGTCTCCCATTTCTTGGTGAGGGCTTTCATCATATCGAGTCGCTCTTCAGCGTCAAAGGTATACGCCTTTTGGGAGTTGTGAGCCACCACGATATCGAGATGGTCGTATATCTTCACCGCCCGTTCTATAAGATTCAAATGTCCATTGGTGGGGGGATCGAAGGAACCCGGCATGAGTGCGCGTAACATAGTCGGTATAGTAGTGGTGGACCCCGGCGTTGACAAGGCCCATTTCCGCCCGGCACTCTGAGGCGAGATGCAATTGTCACTGCTACCCCAGTTCAGGATTTTTATCCGGCGGACCTTCTGGTTGGCGTGGGTGCTCCTTTTTTGGTCGCTCCTGCCCGGTACCGTGGTGGCAGATGACACCGAGATCCGGCGGGACGGACCGGACTGGATACCTGCCGACACGGTATCCCCGGAGGTTGAGCGGCGTGCCATGGAAGCCAGAGCGCGCCTCGAGAGCCGCTCTCCAGAGCTCCAACGAGAGGCCCTGGGAATGATACAAGCCGACATGGAGACGTATGGACGAGGTCCGATGCGTATCGCAGCGACTCCCCTTGTGGTGGATCTCTTAGGCCTTGAATATCGAATTCTGGAAACGCCACGCGATTATGGCGTTGACACCCCTACCCGACTGCTGGCGCTGCAGGTGCTGGCTGATCTCGGCGGAGAGACGGCTCGCGAGCAAATCCGGGAATCCGTTTTCGCCGATGCGGACGAGACGATTCGCTCCTCCGCGGCGGAACTGCTGGCGCGTGCCCCCGGCAGTGAACCGGAGACCGATTATCAGGCAGTGAACGACGCGCTCGCTCGGGCGGTCAGACGCGGTAGCGGGGATCAAGAAGTTCTGCGCCTCCTCGCGTCCGCCGAGCGTCTCTCCCATCGAGTATGGAATCCGGAGTACCCTCCGCTTCTTGAGGCGCTCGTTCAGATTTCATCCGGAAGCTACTCGTCTTCGATCAGGAGACGCGCGATGTCATTTCTGGAGGCACTGTCCGAACGCTGAAGGCGAGGCCGAGAAGCGTCCAACCCGAGGATGCGGTCCGTAATGCGACCGGCGAGGCGCTCCACCGCTCCCTCGACATATTCCGGATCATCGATTTGCTCCTGGAGGCGGCGAATTCGTGAATAATCGATCTTGCGCGCTACTCTGGCCATTCTGAGTCAAAAGCTCCCATGATATGCCGGATCGCTCCCCGATTCCGGGGAACAAAGACGACGTCAAAACGGATCGACTTGCCGGTGAGCGTGTTTGGACTCTGACCAAGGTACGAACGAGCCACCGCTGCAATCCGCCGTTGCTTTCGGCGATCGATCGCGTACTCCAGCCCATCGTATCCTATTGACCGCCAGCTCTTGACCTCTACAAACACAATCTGCCGTCCTGTCTCACATACTATATCGACCTCTCCCCACCGAGTTCTAAAGTTGCGGGTGATAATCTTGTAGCCTTTTGCTGTGAGATAGGCGGTGGCGCGATCCTCTCCGGTCCTGCCCCGGTCGTGGGAAGACGGAATGGATGGCATCCTTCACATCCTCCGGCGATCACGCCCCTGCACGATGCTGATCGGCCAGGGAGTTGGCATCTACCGCCTTCGCAATAAACAACTGCTTGTTCTGGCCGAGATCAACTTCCGGACCGTCATCTTCGATGAATTCGTGCCCTTCAGCATCGATAATCACCTTGACCCGTGGCTTCAGCGGCGATGCGCTCTTGTTCTCGATGACCCGGCACACGCTGCTATCACTGAGGAGTACGATACTGCCGATGGGATATATACCTAATACCTGGATGAAAATCTTTAGTACTTGGGGATCAAAACGCGTTCCATTGTCGCTCAGCAGATTTCGAATAGCGGTGTACCCGATCATCGACGTACGGTATGGCTTATTCGAAACCATCGCCACAAAAGAATCCGCAACAGCGATAATTCTCGCCTCCAACCGAATCGCATCCCGCGCAAGCTTTCTCGGATAGCCGGCACCATCCCAGCGCTCCTGGTGCTGGAGCGCAGGAAGACCGACCTCCTCACCGAATCCCAACTCCCGCGTGATAATTCGATACGAATGGACCGGATGAGTCTGGATCTGTCGTCGTTCCTCAGGCGTCAGCTTCCCCTGTTTGTTGATGATCTCCGGCTTGACTCGCATCATGCCAACATCATGCAAAAGACCAGCGGTTACCAGTGAAAGGATTCGGTGGCGCGGCATCTGCAGTTTCTGTCCTACCAACGCGGACAGAATCGCAACGTTCAGCGCATTTTCTACATCCCCCGTTTCCCCTTGCATGCCATACAGCATGTACTGAATAACATCACCAGAACCTCCTTGAAGCATGCGCAAAAGCCGGTCCACCAGTGACGTTACCGTCTCCTGCTCAACTTTTTCGCCGGACCGAATGTGACCAAAGAACTCCATGAGAGAGTCCCTCAGTATCCCGTATTCTTTGGTGATCGCTTTCTGAGAGGGACTGGTAAATGCTTTGAGAAAAAACGCGTTCAACGCCCGCTGAGGATCATCGGAGATCGGATCTCCGTCGGTAAAGACCTGATCAACTCCCCATTTTTGCAACCGTTGAATATCCCGTTCCTTGATAGGAAGCCCTTCCGGCACAAAGAGATTGTCTTCATCCATGTAGACCGGCTTCGAAAAGCGCTGCCCCGCTTCCAGTTCAGTAACCGATATTTTTTTCATGATTCTGCTTTTGTCTTACATTGTCGTCCAACGTCAGCACGAAC
>CAZNRF010000262.1:0-5273 GCA_964575075.1 uncultured Spirochaeta sp.
GCGGTCGTCATCGTGGTCATCCTCAGGATGGTGATCAGCTGCGGCCGCCGATGGGTCCGCTGATTCCGCTGCGGGCGACTCGCTTTGACCCCCGGCGAGCACCACGAAGGAACCCGCGGTAATGAGCACGAGGGCTACCAGCACCAAAATAAATGTTCGTCGTATTACCATGTATGCCATCGTAATACTACGTAACACCAGTGTCAATAGGCGGCGTTGTGAATTACACTACCCGCATGGATTCTGTAGACAGCACCGGCCTACCCGGCCTTGACCACCTCACCGACGGTCTTCATCCCGGGGATAACGTGGTGTGGCGCATAACCGAGCTCGAGGACTACCGGGTGTTTTGCCGTGCAGTGGCTCGCACGGCACGAGGCCCCCGGCTGGTCTATTTTCGCTTTGCCCAGCATGAGCCGCTGTTTTCCGAGGACGAGGCTCGGCAGTACAACGTTCAGGAGATACTCCTCCCGCTGGACCGGGGATTCGAACACTTCATCACCACCGTCCACCACCACGTGGTGGGCTACGGCGCTGCTGCGGTGCTGTTCTTCGATTCCCTCTCAGATCTCAGTCGGCCCTACTACTCCGACCGGATGATCGGCAATTTTTTCCAGCTTACCTGCCCCCTGATTCTGCAGACCGGCAGCGTGGCTTATTTTTCTCTTGACCGCTTTTTTCATTCGCACCACACGGTGGGCCCCATTACGGAGACCACCCAGATCCTGATCGATGTCTACCGCTATCGCGATCAGCTGTACGTGCAGCCGGTAAAACTCGACGGCAGAGACGCATCTTCAGCGTTTACAGTGTTCCGGTATGAGCCGACCGGGACGTTTGAGCCGGTCACCGCCAGTGGTGATCTCGTTCCGATCCTCAACGCCCGCCCCTGGCCGGGGTTGCGCAGTGCCAGCTACCGCATGGTGGGTGTCTGGGACCGGGCGTTTCTGGAGGCGGAACGCATGCTCGAGGCGGTGCGATCCGGCGCCACCCCCAGTGAGGACGCGGAGCGAACCAAGAACCATCTCCTAGAGCTGATCATTTCCCGGGAGGAGCGCATCTTGGAACTCGCCCGGGAGCATTTATCCCTGGCGGATATCGTAACGATCTGGAAACGCATGGTAGGTACCGGCCATGTCGGGGGCAAAGCGGTGGGCATGCTCCTGGCGAACGCAATTCTTCGCCGGGAAGATTCTGATCTGTCCGCCGTGCTGGAAGCACATGATTCGTTCTTCGTGGGGTCCGACGTCTTCTACACCTACCTGGTCATCAACGACTGTTGGTGGGATCGCCAACGCCAGAAAGACCCGACCCACGGTCTGGTAAACAACGATGCCGCCCGGGAGCGCATCCTGGCCGGACAGTTTCCGCAGTACATTATCGAGCGCTTTGCAGACATGCTGGACTACTTCGGCACCTCGCCGGTCATCGTGCGTTCTTCCAGTCTGCTGGAAGACAACTTCGGCAACGCCTTTGCCGGAAAATACGAGAGTTTCTTCTGTACGATGCAAGGGTCTCGGGAAGAGCGCCTGGCAGAACTGCTCTCCGCGGTGCGCCGCATCTACGCCGGCACCATTAGCGATGAGGCGCTGGCATACCGCAAGAAGCGGGGCATCCTGGACCAGGATGAGCAGATGGCGCTTCTGGTGCAGCGCGTCTCCGGTGATCGGTACCGCAGCCGCTGGTTCTTTCCCCATTTTGCCGGAGTGGCCTTCTCATATAACCCCTGGGCGTGGCATCGGTCTATCGATCCGAACGCCGGTCTGGCCCGAATCGTCTTTGGTCTGGGAACACGGGCGGTGGATCGCTCCGACGACGACTACACGCGAGTGGTGGCGCTCAACGCGCCGGAACGCCGTCCCCATAGCTCACCGGCGGAAGCGCGGCGGCACAGCCAACGCCGGGTCGACGTCCTGGACCTGCGGGAGGAGACCCTGAAGCACGTGTATTTCGCGGACCTGTTAAAGGAGAACCTATCACTGCCGCTGCAGCTGGCGGCGGAACGTGACCGCGAGCTTGCAGCCCAACCCGGTGTGGACGCCCGCGTGGCCTGGACGTTGACGCTGGACCGCCTTCTCACGAAAACCTCTTTGGCCCGGGATCTGCGGCAGATGCTGAGCCGCCTCCGGGAGGCGTACCACAGTGAGGTGGACGTGGAGTTCACCGTCAACATCGACGGCGACGACGAATCCCACCGTCCCTACCACATCAACGTGGTCCAATGCCGGCCCCTGCAGATCAGCGGAGAGCAGACATCGCCGGTCACGATTCCCGATCCCCCACCGGAAACGGTGGTATTGCGTTGCAGCACGGTGGTGGGACACAGCCGGACGCTGCCGGTATCCCGAGTCGTCTATGTGCGCCCCGAGGCGTTTGCGGAGCTTCCGGAAAGACGCCGCCGGGAGCTCGCTCAGGTGATTCGCTCAATTACGACAACATCGGAGGTTCCATCCGCAGCGTCAGGTAGCGGCGCTACCGTTCTGATCGGGCCCGGCCGCTGGGGCACCAGCACCCCGGCGCTGGGCATCCCCGTGCAGGTTCAGGATATCGGGGGAGCGTCGGTACTGGTGGAGCTTGATCGGATTCATAGCACGCTGGTTACCGATTTATCTCTGGGAACGCATTTCTTCAACGAAATGGTGGAAGATGACTTGCTGTACCTAGCGTACCGCCAGGCGTCTCCAGAGGACCGTTTTGCCCCGGATCTCATAGAGAACCTTCCAAACACGCTCGCAGAGAGCTCCCGCGTAGATCCGCGCTGGGATACGGTGGTCCATGTGGCAGACCTCTCCCGTCATCCATGGTCGTTGGTAGCGGCCAGTGGTCCACAAATTGCAATTCTCATGAACAATAAACACATGTAGCTGCAGTTGCTCTGGAAAAAATACGGCGCATCTGAATACTAGAGAGTATGAACCGTCGGCTGGAAATCGCCATCCTCGTTCCCGTAGTAATTGTCATCGTCTCCGGTATCGCCGCTTTAGGTGCATTCAGCTTCTTTCGAACGCGCGCAAGCCTCCAGGAAGAGATCGTCCCGGACCTCGTCATCGCCCGCGCGGGAGACGCGAAATCGATTGTGGAGGCCCGTATGGCGGCGGCGATCGAGACAGCTCGCCTGCTGGCGGAGGACCCGACCACAAAGTTCTGGATCGAAGCGGGAGAAGATCAGGACGCTGTTTTTGGAAATCTCCTGTATCAACGCCTGGACGCGTTGGTAAAGGACTATCGCTACGATCACGCCTTTTATGTCAGCGACCAAACTCGCAACTACTACGCCGACGGATTTCGAGTTCTCGACGTGATGACCTCAGATGACCCGGACGACCAATGGTTTTTTGATGCCATGGAGATGGAAGACGACTACGCACTGAACCTGGACTACAACCAGGAACTGGGCGCGTCTCTACTGTTTGTGAACGTTCCCGTCACCGTAGCCGGAAGCCAAGCGGGTGTGGCCGGATTGGGGCTCAATCTGACCAGCGTGGTACCTCCCAGTGCCGCCCGGGATGGAGGAGAACTGTTTCTCGTGAACCCAGACGGTCAGATTCTGGCGGCGGCAAACGCGGCACATATCGGGAACACCCTTCAAAACTACCTTCCCGGCATGGCTTCTTCGGATATCGAGAATGGGAACGCGCAACAGTTCACACGGAATGATCAGGAGCTCGATAGTCGCCCCGTAGGTGGGGCGATCTTTGCGGCTTCTCAACAGGTTCTCGACAGCACCTATTACCTGGTTGCCACCGTCCCCACGACTATCATAGATGCCACGCTGAATCAGATTCGGAACATCACCCTCCTCACCGGAGCGATCGTGGTCGCGGCGGCGTTCATGCTCCTGCTGATCATTGTCCGGAAGGCGGTGCGCTCGGTGCTGCAGATATCGGATCAGCTGCAGGAGATATCCACCGGAGACGGAGATCTGTCGAAGCAGCTCACGGTGGACAGTAAGAATGAGATAGGACTGCTGGCTGAGCGGTTCAACACGTTTGTGGATACACTGCGAAATCTCATCCGCGATGTCGCGGCGGGGTCGGAGGCCCTGGCGGCAGAGAAGGAAGAGATCGTCGCGAACGCCACGGAAACGGCATCCTCCGTCAACCAGATCACCGGCAATATCACCAGCGTTTCATCCTCGGTAGACAGGCTTCACGATTCGATCCGCACCACCGCCGAGAAGACTCAAGAGATCACCACTGCGATCGGGGCGATGGAAGAGCAGATTAACGCGCAGGTAAGCGCCATCGAGGAAACATCAGCGTCGGTGGAGCAGATGAACGCCCAGTCAGACAGCATTCGAAATACCGCGGCGAAGCGCGCCGGCGAGGTGGAAGAACTGACCAACGCCGTCGCCAAGAGCTCTTCTCGGCTCGAGGAGCTGGGAACGAAGGCGCAAGAACTCGAGCGTCGCACCGGTCAAATGCTGGAAGCCGCCAACGTCATCAACGGCATTGCCGCTCAAACGAACCTACTCTCGATGAACGCCGCGATCGAGGCCGCCCACGCCGGTGACGCCGGTCGGGGCTTCTCCGTGGTGGCCGAAGAGATCCGAAAGCTGGCGGAGAACTCCTCCAACAACGCCACGGTGATTCAGAACAGCCTCAAAGGAAGCGTCACATTGATCCAGGAGATCAACGGCTCCTTTGAGACGATGCAGGGAACGTTTCACACCGTAGCTGACAGTACTCATCAGACGCGGGATGCATTCTCCGAGATCGAAAGCACCGTTTCCGAGCTCTCTACCGGCATGAATGAGGTCACCGGGGCGGTAGTGGCGATACGGGACGCCATCATGTCGATCGACGAACGGTCCAAAACGGTCACCGGACTTACCGGTGAGATCCGCACTCTGAACGAGCAGAACAGTTCGATCGGATCGGAAGTGCAGGGCGCGATCACGGAGATCCGCACCGGCGCCGACCAGATCAACCAATCGGTAAACAACCTCAACAACAGCCTGCAGGAGCTGAGCGAGAGCGTGAATCGGATTCACGCTCAAGTCAGCCGGTTTCAGACGTAATTACTGGTCCCGTAAAGGGTCCGGTCAGGGCCGCTCGAATCCGAGGATGACGTTGTTGCCGTTGCGATTGACGCGAAACTCCACCTCTCGGCCGTCAGCTTCCGCGATCGCCTGGTAGAACCCGGCCAGAGAGTCGATACCTGAGTCGTTCACCGCGGTGATTACATCACCCCGGCGCAGACCGCTGCCTTCCGCCGGTGAGTCCTCAGTTACCGCCGCCACCAGGACACCCGAGGCCCTGCGAGAGAGGTCC
>CAZNRF010000263.1:0-5272 GCA_964575075.1 uncultured Spirochaeta sp.
GGTATCTGCTGCTCGGAAGCGGGAACGACATCGCCCGGTTGGATGCGCAGAACCCTACCTACCGTTTGTGGATCGGTCACGCAACCGCAGGGTCGGCACCGTTCCGCGTTGATAGGAACGGTGCCTTTGTTTCCACTTCGGCCACCGTTGAGGGAGACATCACCGCTCAGACCGGCGAACTGGTGGACCTTGCCATCACCGGGACGCTGACGGTGCAGAGCGGGGGCAGCATTGAGGGAACTGGGTTTGAGCTGACTGACACCGGAGGCACCATCGGCGGATGGGACATTTCTACGGTACTGCGATCATCCCCGAGCGGAAGGAGGCTTGAGCTAGATCCTGGTGACCTTCGCATATCGGTGATAAATGAAGAGCCTGTCACGGTGGTTGCGATCGGTTATTTGGGAGGACTTCCCAAATACGGGTCCAGCGGAGCAGAGCACTGGGACGCGGCCGACTACGGGTACTGGATCAAAGAGAGTGACCGCATGGTCATTGACGGGAACACGGAATACACCAATGGTTCTTGGTTGATTCAGAACGATGCTTCCCTGCAGATCCGGAATGCGCTGGAAGAGACGATCCTGAGATTTGGAACGGCCTTCGGAGAGAAGGGCATATTCGTCAATGAGGAAAAGACCGGCTCGAATTACCGGGCCAAGTTAACGGCGCAATCGTTCTTTGTTGGAAATGATGACGCGTACATCGACTTTTCCAGCGGCAATTTGTCGATGCGGCTGGATTCATTCTACGTTGCCACTCTCGAGAGTAATGTGCATGGAACATTCCGGGTTTCCCAGGAGGGCACGCCGGAATCGCTTACCAGCCCGTTGGAGATTACCGCTACTGGGGGCGTGGGATCGATCGGCATGGCGGCGGACCCGGACCTGTTGGAGATTGAGAGTGGTGAGCTAACGGTCAATGGGGTTGGTCGGTTTGTCACCAATACCAATACCACTCCTGTGAAGATCACTCGCTTGGGCTCGGATGGAGAAGCGCTGGCAATAGGTGTTGAAGACGGGTTTGTTCGGTTCAAGTATACAAACGACGAAGCAATCTCCACCATACGATTCGAGCAAAACAACACGGATACGGAAACCGGTGGAGGGGCCGACGCGAGTGACAGAATAACGCTGGAAATGCTTAGCGACCTTACTGGCGTCCATATTGGTCTCGCCGGAGTCTCGATCGGGACCTATAACGTCTACGTGAGCGGCACGATGGGCATGAGCAGCTCCCTTGATGTCGGGGGTAATCTTAATATTCTCGGAGACCTTTATGTTCCGAGTAGGATTTATCACACCTACGACACCAACACCTATATGGAGTTCGAACCTGATCTGTGGCGGATTGAGGCTGGCGGGATCGAAAAGATCAGGGCGGACAGCGATGGTATCTCTATTCCAGATTACATACGCCACACTGGTGATGCCGATACCTATATGCAGTTCAACGCATCAAACTCCTGGAGAATTGTCACCGACAATACACAGCGGCTCATCGTGAACAATTCCGGGGCAATTTTCGCTAACAGCGTGACCGCCGCAAGCCTATCTGCGGGAGCGTTTGTTAGCGCAGCCAGTGCGGCAATCTCAGGAACGGTGACGGCGGGAACGATTCAGGTTGGTGGTGGTAACATAATCGGCAAAATAACGGTTTCTACTAACCCCCCGAGCGGGGGTTCCAACGGCGACATTTGGTTCGAGTATTGATATGGGGTCATTGCAGCTTCTCGAATCCAACGTATGGCGACGGCCTATTCCCTGGGTAAAGGAATTTGGATCATGGTATCGAGGGAAGAAGGTACATGTATACCAGGATGGGTCGTGGAAGCTGATCTACCAACAGATTCCGAGCAACATGATTGTAATGTACGGCGCGGCTGGGGATATCCCTTCATCGTACACAATCCAGAATGGGTCTGGAGGCACTCACTCGTTCACCGGATGCTTCCCATATTGTGACACCGCCACCCTGCTCTCGAATGTTGGATCAGATGTTCATGTAGCCAATGGGCACGGAACCTGGGAAGGAACTTCCGGGACGTCGGCGAACTCAAAGACTGTTCAGTACCGCTCGTTCAACGCTAACTACTGGCATACGAATGATTCTACTCACGGGCATGTTTCCAATCACAGCCACGGCGATACTCCGTCTATCATTCCAGAATACATTGAAGCTATCCCGACTCTCCCCACCGGGTCAGACACTGAGATTGCCCCTGGCGCTTTGTTCATGAGCGCTTCTATAGATCTGTCTACGCTTGTCAACTGGGCGTTTTGGGCTGCTGTTACATCCCGCCGTTGTCTTAGATTTGGGTCTACCGGGTGGACCACCGGAGGATCGTCACTGCACAGCCATTCCCCGACCGGAAACAGCTTTATCGCGCATCTGAAGCATCTCAAGAATTCTTGGCAGGGTTCGTATAGCCACTGGTACGATCACTACCACGCACTCGGAGGTAATTCGCACAGCGATAACAACTCCCCGTCAAGAGGAGTTATGGGGATGTTTGAGTACAGTGGCCCCGTCACAACGAATCTGCAAGAGGTACCCATTGGGGCTCATGCACTATTCACATCGGCAACCCTTCCTGCTGGTTGGTCTCATGCTTCTGGCATGAATGCTTTGCTGATCGAGCTAGTGCCATCGACTAGTTTCGAGATTCTGAGTGGGACCATTTCCGGTTCGAGCATCCATGAAACCGGAGCTGCAACTCATACGCTTCATGATGCCCCGGTTAACTCCAATGTGGCCGGGTTGGACGGAGGGAATGAACGATACCGATACACTGGTGCGAACCATGGTCATACAGTTGGATCGCATGTACATCCTAACCCATCGAACATAATACCGTACTCAGTACGGCTCTATCTCGGATATCGGACGACGTAATGGAGGAAAAACATGACTGACTTTGAGACAGCCTACATCGCAGCGCTTGATCGAATTGCGGAAGCGCTCGAGGGCATGGCTCCACGGAGAGATCCGGCCGATCTACAGATCGAGGCTCTTAACAGAGAGATAACACTGGCACAGCTTCAGAAGCAGAAGGATAGGATGGATCGCGGAGAAGACCCGTTTGACACTTCGCCTCAGCCGGAGCCTACCGAGGAAGAGCTAGAGATGCAGCAACTCGCTCGGCGAGTTCAAAAGATGGAATTGCAGAGGGTAGAGCAAAGTCTACAGCGAGCGATTCTAGCAGAACAGCATTCGGAAGAAGCTCGGACATAATTACCATAGGTGAATCAGCTGAAGTGAACCAGGAGGATCTATGAAACTGACGATGGGCCAGGTGCTGGGAGCGCGAGAAGGGATAGCGACGATCCTCAAGGCGAGCATGCCCGGGGCGATGGCGTTCCGGCTGCACCGAGCGCACCGGGCCCTCACGGAAGAGGTGAAGACGTTCGACGAGGCGCGGCAGACCATATACGACGCGTACGCGGTCGACGTGAGCTGGGAGGGACCAGAGGACCACAAGCAGCAGCCGCGGCGCCAGGTCCCGCCGACGAAACGGGCGGATTTCGAGCGGGATATGAATGCGCTTCTTGCCACGGAGATCGAGATAGCAGTCGAGCCGGTGCCGTTCGCGGAGCTGCAGGAGGCGGTCGAGGACCCTGGTCACGTCGTGTCCGGGACCGCATGGGTGCAGCTCGAACCGATACTGACCGGAGTGAAATAGGAACGATGAGCGAGACAATTCGCGCCGGCGACATTCCCTGGGACGACTGCCCACACCGGCTACGGATCGAGGAGAGGACACAGCACATGGAGCGGTTGACCGAGAAAATGATCGACGCGGTCGCAGCCGAGGTGCAGGCCGTCTCGCGGGATATCAAACAGGAGATCCGCCACCAGGGCGAATTGTCAGGTCACCAGTTCGACGTGATCCGGGAAGAGATCCAGCAGGTTGTCGCGCGGGTACGCGTCACCGAGGAGACGCTATCGACGTTCAGAGATATGACCGATCGGCGGCTGAACAAGCTCGAAGACGCCGCGGGGAAGGCGGCCTTGAACGTGCTGAAGTGGACCGCGACGGTGCTCGGAACCGGCGGACTCACCTATGTGGCCACACGGGTATTTGGGGGCTGAGATGAACGACGTCAACTGGGGCAAGCTCGCGGCGGTAATGGGCGAGAAGTGCGATCGCCTCGCGGCCCCGGCGCAGTTTCGGCTGTTCGCGGCGCTCCTGCTCGACACGCCGTATGTATGGGGCGAGGAGAATCCCGAGGGGACCGACTGCTCAGGGACGCTCGCATTCCCGTTGCTGATGATGGGCTATAACGTGCGCCTCACTGCCGATGGATTTCTGCGCCAGGTCTACCGGGAGCCTGCGGCGAACCTGTCGGATCTCGGCCAGATTGCGGCGGTGTTCTACGTCGCCCGCACCCGCCGGAAGCACGGGGCGCGTGTCGTCGAGGCGGGAACGGCCGTCCACGTTACCCCGGTCATGGGGCAGGGCGTGGTGCTCAACGCGCAGGGCGGCAGGCTCGCACGGTTGCAGCCGGCATCGGTGGTGGAGTCTCAGTACGCCGAGCGCGGATGCGACGCGATCCGGCGGCGGCTGGACATGAGCGCTCTCATGGAGCTGCACAGAGGCGGACGGTCGGCGTGGGGCGTGGACCCGATAGTTGACCTGATGAGAGTGGCGTAGAACCGGCGTTGCCGGTTAGACAGATCAGACGGAGGTATGAGATGAACGACAAGACGAAGAAGGTGATTGTGGTGCTACTGAACGTTCTGTTCACTGCGATCCTCGGCCTGGCACCGATCTACGGATGGGAGTTGGGCTGGTACGGTGCCGTGACGCTGATCATTGCGGTTGTGCTCGACACCTGGGCTGCAATCGAGTGGATCCCGCCGAAAAGACTGAGCCAGTAATGGGCTTACTTGGCCGTTTGGGCGACCGGCTCCTCGGTAACGATGGGGCCGTGTCGTCCGCAAGGAACATCGTCACCTCGGCGGGAGAGGCGGTCGAGCGTGCGGCGAACGCGATCCGCGGCGTAGACCCGGAGCTCGAGCGGCAGATTGTCTCATCCATGACGCAGCTCGCATCGGCGCAGATTGATCTGGCGAAGGCTGAGAGCCAGCACCGTAGCTTGTTCGTGGCCGGTTGGCGGCCATGGATCGGCTGGACTCTGGGGATCTCGCTGTTCTTCTTCTTCGTGCCGCAGTACGTTGCGGCGTCGATCATGTGGGTCCGCGCGGTCATTCTCGCCGGGGAACTCGTAGCATACCCGGTGAGCGCCGACGGGTTGTTCGAGCTGGTGCT
>CAZNRF010000264.1:0-5251 GCA_964575075.1 uncultured Spirochaeta sp.
AACCGGCTGGTTGCGGACGCTGAACGTTTCGATTCGGGCGGGATCTGCCGAAAGTGCCGTGGTGGTGATCATCCCCACCGTGATTCCCAGTGCGACCACTGTGTGAACGACCGGCAGCGACGCGTTGGGCCTCATGCGGCGCCCCAACCGGTGAGGAGCAGATGGGCAATCAGCAGCCCCGGGTAGAAGGGTAGGCGCGAGGTGTCGGACGTATCACCGGTGGCTCCTCCCAGGGTGATGAGCGCCGCCGCCGTTACGGTGCAGGCGATGCCCAGCGCCATCAGTCCCATCGTGATGCCGTGGCGGAACACGATCGCCACTGCCGCCGGTGGTTCGGCGGAGCCTGCCCCGCCGGTGTGGTAGAGCCAGAACCAGGGAATGCCAACGATCATGGGCGGAATCGCCCCGACCGGATTGGGGGAGATTCCCATCGATAGCGCCAGCATTATCGCCACTGGAAGCGTGCCGATTACCTGTTGCCGTCCGTCCTGCCACGCTGCAATTGCGAGAACACCCGTAAACACCATCTTCCCTCCTGCCCTACATACAGAGCTGTGAGGCATGGTGCTTGCCCGTTGACAGAAAAAATCTGCTATTCTTGCGGGTATTATGGCTCGAAACGCTGCGCTTCTAACCGATCTATACGAACTGACGATGATGCAGGGCTATTTTCGCTATGGCATGCACCACCACGCCGTGTTCGATATGTTCTTTCGGCGACAACCCTTTGGAGGAGGATTCTCCGTTTTTGCCGGGCTCGATGACCTCCTGGAGACGCTTACGACCCTGCGCTTTACCGGGGAGGATATTGAATACCTCCGGGGATTAGGGCTCTTTGACAAGGATTTTCTCTCGTACCTGCGAGAGTTTCGGTTTTCCGGCGATCTCTGGGCGGTCCCGGAGGGCACCCTTGTATTTCCCCAGGAACCGCTGATTCGAGTCCATACCACGATTCTCGAGGCGCAGCTCATCGAGAGTCTGTTGCTCAACACCATCAACTTTCAGACGCTGGTGGCCACCAAGACCGCTCGTATCTACCTCGCCGCCGAGGGAGGATCGATCGCCGAGTTTGGGTTGCGCCGGGCCCAAGGGTTCGACGGCGCGCTGAGCGCCTCCCGGGCCGCGCACATCGGCGGCGCTTCGTCTACCAGCAACACCCTGGCGGGGAAGCGCTTTGGAATCCCGGTGACCGGTACGATGGCCCATAGCTGGGTTATGGCGTTTGGCAGTGAATACGAATCGTTTGCCCGGTACGCCGAGTTGTACCCCGATAATGCGATCCTCCTGATCGACACCTACGAGACGCTGGGAAGCGGTATTGAGAACGCAATATCCGTGGGTCTGGACCTGCAAAAACAGGGGAAGCGCGTGGGTGTTCGGCTGGACAGCGGCGATATCCAGTATCTCAGCAAGCAGGTGCGGCACCGACTGGACGACGCCGGGCTGAAAGATGCCCTCATCGCGGTATCAAATGAGCTGGACGAGCAGATTATTCATCAGCTCGTCTCAGCCCGGAGCCCCGTAGACCTGTGGGGAGTGGGAACGCAATTGGTGACCGGCGGTGGGGATCCATCCCTCACGGGGGTCTATAAGCTCGCCGCAAAGGAACAACCGGATGGTTCGTTTCTGCCCACGATGAAGGTCAGCGACAACCCCGAGAAAAGCACCAATCCCGGGGTCAAACAGGTGTGGCGATACTACGGAACGGGAGACTACCCCATCGCGGATCTCATCGCGCTGGAGGATGATCCGCCTCCGAGAGTACCGGCCTCCGATCAGGGCCCGGTGCGCTTTTACCATCCCTCCGGGGATTACCGGATGTTTTCCCTGGATAGCTGGAGTACATGCGAGCCGCTATTACAGAAGTACATCGAAGGGGGGCGCATCATAGGGGAACGTCCGTTGCTCGATGATATCCGCAATCGGACGCTGCGCAACCTCAAGTGTCTCGATGAAACGTACACCAGAATCATTAATCCCCACATCTACAAAGTCTCGGTGAGCAAGTCGTTGCGGGAGCTGAAGGGATCGTTTCTTGCTCGCTACCTATCCGATGAAGAGAACGAGGGGTAGCGACCATGACCCATTTGCCGCAGCGGTGGCTCGGGATAATCCTGCGTATCGTCCGCGTCTACTATCCGGATGCTCGGCTCGCGGCGTGGGGGACGATGGTGGACAACGGTCCTGAGTCCGCGCAACCGGGAGACCGCCTGGAGCTGGTAATGCTTGATCCCGCGTATCCCAACCCGACAACACTCAGTACGATCCGCCGCGATTTGGAGGGTTCTGATATACCCGTTGCTATCGACCTGCGACCGCTATCAGACCTGACGATGAGCGAACAGGAAGAGGTCCTGCAGCGGGGTGAACAATTCGGGGGCTAGTTTCATGATACGTGAAGCGAGCATTCACGTTTGATGTAAGAAGGGCTTCAGAATCGAATCTGCTGACCCTATCTGCGCGTTTTTGCTCCTCTCTAGTTGGCACGTTTTTTGAATCATCTGCCGGTGACTGATCGGATGCCGGCATCCGGTACGGAGCTGCTGTCCGGTTCCGGCGTTTGTGGATTCCTCTTTGGCCCGGGGCCACCCCGGGCCTCTTTGTTCCCGAGCAGGAGGGTGCGACGGCGGTGAATGGTGCACAGTGGAGACTCCTGATCGAGCGCGCAGCTCACACAACACGTTTCTCGCGCCGCGGGCGGTTGTGGTTGGAGGCGATCGATCAGGGAGTCGACGCACCACGTCATGGCTCGCTGACGGCGTTCTCACCGCCGGAATCCACCGGCGTTGCCGACTCCGGTGGATCCCCTGCCGCGGAGGTGTACCGCCTGGGCGTTGTGGGATACGCCCTTCTTGCGGGGAGGGAACCGTGGCAAAACCTCTCAGATACTGAGCTGCGACGGAAAATTCTCACGGAGCATCTACCGGAGGTTTCCGATGGGCGGCGGGGTTCCGCATTTCTTGGCCGAATGAACCGGATCATCGCTCGGGCAACGGAGAAGGATCCAACGGCGCGGTTTTCCAACCTGCAGGAGCTGCACACGGCAGTAGCCGGGGCGCTTGCCTCGCTCGAAGAAGATCGGACGCTATCCGATTTCCATCCTCGGCTTCATCGGCAGGCGTACCGTCACATCGATCGATGGCTGGACCGGGCGAGGAGCGGTGTGGGAACCGCGCTCGCGGTGGTAGGAGCATCGGGAATCGGGAAGACGTATCTGTGGGAGACGATCCATGACACCCGGTGGCGGCGCGGTGAGCGGTGGCACTACGTCAAGGCGAGACAGGTAGGGCAGCGGCCGTATGAGACGATCACGCTCCTATTGGAGTCGGTTCGAGATGAGATCGCGGTGCTCTTCTCTGATGGTGGGCTCTCACCGCCGGTGCATGCATTTCTCCACGCTATCGCTCCGCATATCGTTCCCGTTGGGACGCCTGGGGATGCATCCGAGGTACGCGATCCCGCCGGTGAGCTTGCTGACCTGATCCAGCGCATCGGGACTGCAGGGGCATTCCAGGTCGTCTGTTTTGATGACTTTCAATGGATCGACGCATATAGCCGTACGGTTATTGAAGCACTGGTGCAACGTCCGGACCACGGTGGGGTGGCGATGCTCTCCCGGGAGGAGATTCCCGGGAGCATGCCTGCCGAGACCGTGCATCTCAAGCCCCTGAATCGAGAACAGGCGCGAGAATTCGTGCGGTCCGGGAAACCGTCTGCCGATCTCTTTCCGCGCCCCACGTTCGATCGTGTGTTTACCCTGTCTGGAGGCAACCCGATGATCCTGCAATCTCTTTTGAGTGCCGGAACCGGCGGGGTGTCATCAGACGCGGAGGATGTGCTGATTGCGGTGGCTGCGCAGCGGATGGCGGGTGTTTCTTCGTCGTGTCGGTCGGTTCTGTCCCTTCTTGCGCTGGTGGGGATACCCGTTTCACAGGCGCTCATTGTGCGGTCCGGGGTGTTTCCGGAGCATGAAATGGAGGAAACGATAGCGGAAGCGGAGCGTGCCCTGCTGGTTCACCGCAGCCGGCTGCATGACTCGGTTCGCTTTTCCCACGACTCGATCGAGACTGCCGCCCGTCGCGCTGGGGAGGATGACCCCAATGTGGGGCGGCGGGCGATACGGGTGCTCATCACCGGCGCGCGTGAAGGGAATGACCGCGCCGCGTATGCCGCTGTCGGACTCCTTCCAATCGTTCCAACCGCTGATATTTCACAGGATGACTGGAACATGGTGCTCATCGCTGCCGCCCGCCGGGCGGTGTATAGCCTCGCACCGGCTGAAGCGCTGCAAATCGTGGCTGCATGGCATGATCGCACGTCTCCCACCGCACGGCTGGAGCTGTACCAAATCGCTCATGAGGCAGCGTACCTTCTGGGCGATCGGCACGCGATGAGTCGGTACTATCGTGCCATCGTTGCCGGCGGCGACCGGGAAGCGGCTGCGGAAGCGCGGTACCTTTGGATTCGCCGCTGCTACGCTGATGCCCGGTTCCATGGAGCCGCGGCGGTTGGCGTTCGGATTCTGTCGGAGGCACCGGTGATCGAGGAGGGGCTGCAGTGGGCTTCCGACGGCGCAGAGGCGATACGCTTCCTGCGACGCAAGGCACCGCAGCAGCTACTCAACGCGATTCTTCGCCGCGGATACACCTCCGATCGGGCCGTACGTCGTGCTACCGACACCCTCGGACGGATGCTCCTTCCGGTGCTCACTACCGATCGCGGCCGCCTGGTGCACGTGGCGTATTACACGCTGCGGATCGCCATGGAGCGCGGCGCCACCCCACTTACCCCGGTGGGATTCATCGCGTGGGCGCTTTATCTGGGGACCCAGCGGACCCCCGGCCGTTGGGTGAAAGACTATATGACGTGTGCTCGGCGTCTGTCGGCGTTCAGTGGAGATCGTATGGCGGACCACAGCGTACGCGTGCTGTGTGCCGCCTTTGGTGATCCCTGGACCAAATCGTACCGCGTGTTTGCCGATCGGCTGGAACGGCTCCAGACGGAGGGGCGGCAACTGGGTAACCACGAGTTTACCGCTCACGCGTTGCACATACAGCGGCAGGCGTTGCTGTATCGGGGTGACCCCTCGCTGAGCATAATGGCAGATACCCTATCTGAAACTCGCCGGGAGATCCGGTCCTTCGGGCTGGTGAGAACAGATACCACCTTAGCCAAACACCACGCCGCGGTCGAGGCGCTCGAGGGAAGAACTGATGACCCGACGCCCTTTACCGGGTGTATCGGAAACGCA
>CAZNRF010000265.1:0-5245 GCA_964575075.1 uncultured Spirochaeta sp.
TCGGTGGAAAAGGTACTCAGATTGCCCCGGGAAGAGGAGCGCTCAGGGAGCGGGCGGGCAGCCGCCTCGAGTATCGCCGACCCGTGGTTGATCTACCATACCCGTCAGGCCACTATTCTTCTCGAAACACATCCACCGTAGTCTCACGGCACGGTCTGAGATCCATGTCGTTGGCACCGATGGTGTACCAGCTTTCCGGGGCCTGATAGAGGTCAAGGCCTCGCCCGATTTTGATAACCCACCCGTTGGACAGGCGCACCGCCCGATCATGAATCGTATCGCTGTATTCCCAGGTGAAGGCTACGCCAAGATCACGAAGGCTTTGGGCAAGATCCTCGAAGGCGGTGTTCTGTTCGTCTGATGGCCGGTCGTCGTCGTAGCCGGTTTTCAGATGGATCTTTTTGGCCGGGGCGGTACTGACAACTGTCTCACAGAAACGGACAAAGTTGCCGATCTGGTGTTTCGCCCTGACATATGGGTCTTCCACAATAATCTCTTTGGCCCCGGGCAGATACGCTGCGAAAATGGCGTTGTAACTGTGTCCGATATCCCCGTACAAGATGCGATAGTGCTGTTCTCGAGGAGTGACTGTTCCGGGTTGTTCTATGGGCGTTTCGACCGGTTCGTCGACGATATCTGTTTCAGGTAGTCCGCTCGTCTCCTCAGGAGCCTCCGAGGACTCTTCTCGATCCGGGATCGAATCGTTTCCCGCGTCCGCCTCAGTCGTGGTGGCGCCGGCGCGCAGTCCGGCAGCTTCAAGTTGTCGTCGCACCGGTCGTTGCGTCGCCGGGGCGTGTTTACTCTCCGGACAGAACACCTCTATCTCCCTGTTGTCTGAGGCAAAATAGGAAAGGTGAATATTGGCGTACTCGTCGTCGCTCTTCCGTTTGTTCAACTGCTCCTTGATGCGACGCCGGCCCTCTACAGCGTACTCAACGTACTCGTCCAACTCTTCCGGAGTCGGCTCACCGACAGGATGCAGGATTTTGAGCAAGGCGGAAACGCTCTTTTTTATTGCCCGCTCGTCCCGTCCCTCGATCTGTCGACCCAGGCGGACATTGGAGTTTACCCACTCGAAGCGATTGTGGTGTAACGCAAGTTCCCGGAATGCTGCGGCCAGGTAATCAGTGATGAAACCATACCGGTTCGTGAGGAGTTCGGAGGTGTTCTTGGGCATTTCCCAGCCGGGAAGGTAGGTGTGAAAACGATCAATCAGGGCGAGGTCGAAGGAGGTCGGCAACGGCGCAAAAAGGTCAAACTGGGCGCTGTTGACCACCTGACTGATGGCGAGATCGATATTGCCGACAAAGGCAAAGCTCGCGTTGGCGATGTTGTCCTTACCGCGGCTGAACCGTCCATTGGCCATGTAGTCTTTCATGATCTGCACAGAGTCAGGGTCCTTGATCCGGATCCCCGCCACCTCGTCAAAGGCGACGACGTCCCAGTATCCGACCAGGCCGATTTTCTGTTTCGCGTTGTTATAAAAGAGAATCGGTGTCGTCGCCTGGCCGCCGCTGATTAGCGTGGAATAGGGCGAAAACTCGCTATAGATGTAGGATTTTCCGGTCCCCCGGGGTCCGAGTTCGACAAAGTTGTAGTTCGACTCCACAAACGGAAAGAGCCGGGCGAGAAAGTGAAACTGCAGGCGCCGGTCCATCTTTGTCGGCTCCAGCCCGATGGTTCTGATAATCGCCTCGAGCCACTCGTCTCGGCTAAAGTGCTCCCTCCCGGCGATAAACTCTTCGAGATTAAACCGGGAGAGCTGGATCGGGCGCAGATCTTCCACGTAAAACGCGAAATCGTCGTCTTCGATGCTGTTGTATCCTACACTCACCTCTGCCCACAGGCCGCCGGAGAGCATCCGGTCGTGCTCGCGGTAGTGTTTTTCCGCAATCGAGATCCGGCGGCTACCAAAGTTTTCCATCTCCGCCCAGTGCCGCTTTTCCTTTTCCACGTAGCGAACATGGACGCGGTCGATGTACTTGTGTTTGCCCTTCTGCTGGACTGTCGACTGGGCCCGGTTCGCCTCGTCGGGACGAACGAAGTTCTGGTCCAGCGTCTCCAGAACTGCCAGCTTGCCCGCCTCGATCTCGTCCGGCTCGTCGCTGGCGCAATACTTGGCAAGCAGGAACTCAAGGACAAAGGAGGGTACGTTTGTGCCTTTTTTTACGCTGTGGAGCAGGTCCTTGCGCACTACCCGACCTGGATAAAACTCGTTCAGTTTGTCGTCAAGGTTCGGCACGATTATCGGTCTCCTTCTGGAGGCGGCTCTACCTCGAATACGCGACAGAGATGGCGCTCAATAGTTTCCATCGTTACGCGGTCGCCACGGATCTACCTCGCGAAACGAAGGATCTTCTTCCTCGGCGTAGTAGGAGGCGATCTTCTCCGCAGCAGCAATGCGTTTGTGCTCCCTCTGTTGCTCCCCAGTAAACAACAGTTGAATACGGTTCATACACCACTATTGTACACCATCAATCCAGCACATCCACCGTCAGCGTGATCGTCTCCCAGGTAGTGTCGGTGTCGGCGTTGATGGCGGAGACGGTGACGGCGCCCTCGGTGCCGTCGGCGATGTTGATCGGGATGGTGGCGATGGTCCCATCCGGGATTTCCAGGGCGCCGGTGTCGGCGTCGAGGTAGTCGTTGGCGGCGACGGTGCCGACGGTCTCGCCGGACGCGTTGGTGATGGTTAGGCGAATCCGCGCTTTGCGGTGGGCCCAGGACTCGTCAAAGCCGAGGGCGCCAGGGGGTTCTTCTCCGCCGACGGCTGCTTTGAGGGAGGGTCGCAGCACCCGTACCCCGCCGGTTTTCTGCCCTTTGTAGGTGATCGCCCCGGGCAGCTGTGCGGGCGCGGAGGTTTGCTGGTTGCGGGTGACGGTCATCACCGGTACCAGCGCCTCCTGCAGGGAGAGGCCGCCGTGGACGTAAAAGCCGGGTTTTCCGAAGGTGCCGAGGGTGCGGGGTAGCGCCACGCGCCCGGATGCGAGGTGGTAGCCGAGTTCGGGTTCTTCCATGCAGAGGAGGTGGTCCGCCGGGTCGACGGCGCCGATGGCGTAGCGCGGCTGTTTGATGAACGCGCCGCCGGTTGGTGGGGTGACCTCATCGCCAGGAACTCGGTGCGGGAGGTAGAGGAAGCCGTGGTCGGTGGCGACGACGACGTGGGTAAAGCCGCGCTCAAAGGCGCGTTTGATCCCCCGGGTGAGGTCAGTCATGAGTCCTTCAAGGGCGGCGCGGAAGACCGCCTCGCTCCCCTGCTCTCCCACGTTGTCGATGTCGGTGGTGCGCACGACGATAAGGCGTACCGAGCCGGCAACGTCCTGTTTTTTGCCCTTCTTGTTCCACTGGTCCAGACGGGTGACGGCAACCTGGTCACCTTTGTACTCCTGGTACCAGTTGTCACGGTCGGCGGCGGTGTTGAGGGGGCGCTCCCCGAGGTGGACGCTCCACTCCGCGCTGTCGACGGTCACGGCGAGACGCTTCCCGTCGTCCGGCGCCAGGGCGGCCATGCCGAGGCGCGTCTTTGAGGGGAGCAACGCTCCCGCAGAACGAAGTTCGATCTGAAACGCTGTACCAAGCTTGTACCGGAGGGCTACGGCGAGGTCGTAGCGCAGGGCGTCCACGAGGAAGTAGGCGACGCGGTGCCGCGCGCCGAGGAGCGGTTCCACGGCGGTGCGGTAGGTCTCGCTCTGCCGGGGGAGGCCCGAGAGGGGCCAGCCGTCGCGTTCTACCCGGGCGATGAGGGCGTGCTGTACGGCGTCCACCCAGTCGCGGTAGCGCCGGGAGATCTCCTCTTCCAGGGAGTCAAAGTCGGCGGACCACGGTTCGTCGTCGTCGCGGGTGCCGGCGGCAAAGATAAAGGCGCGGTAGGCGGCGTCGACGGGGACACCGTCCTTGAGATACCACGAGAGGAGGTCGCCACCGCCGGAAGCGCTTGTGGAACCGCCGGAGGCGACGCCGGCGCTCTCGATCCGGCCGACGAGTTCCAGGGCGGTGCGGATGATCGTCCAGGGGGGCTGCATCGTTCCGGCGTTGCGGTACCAGATGGAGCGCTCCGCCCGCTTGAGGATCTCCGCTACCTCGGCGGTGTCACCGCGGGCCACCCCGGCGACGGCGGTGCGGAGGGCCGCGGCGTTTTCAAAGGAGAAGGTGTCGATCTCGCCGTAGGCGGTGATCCCCCGCCCTGCGGTCTCAAGGTCCATCAAGGCAACCAGCGCTTCCGCTCGCTCCACGTACTCATCGGGGATGGTGCTCCGCAGCCGTTCGCAGGTGCGGTAGACCACCGGTTTGCCCGCAGCACTGGTGTGCGGGACGGAGGCGAGCGTTGCGGGCGCCTCGTCCGGCAGATCCAGGAGAAACTCGGAGATGAGCAGGCGCTTCCAGAGCTCGGCCCGGAACGCCTCGGCGGCGCCGCTTCCGTCACCGAGGCCGCCCTCCATCTCCAGGGAGGCGGCAAGAAAGCGCCCGAGCTCTTCTCGCCCGGCGCTGTCGGCAGCCACCCGCTCAAGGCCGTCGCGGTCACTCCGCGCCAGTTCCACCAGGATATCCACGGTACCCTGGGCACCGGTTGCCGCACTCAAGGCCGGCCAGGAGTCGCCGCCGGCCAGGGCGTCCAGCGTTGCCGGGGTGGGTTCCCCGGCGCGGAAGAGCTGGTCCACCTCGTCGGTGCGGTCGGGATAGGCGGCCACGGCGAGGTCGCGGTAGCTGTCACCGGAGCGGCGCAAGTCGGGGAAAATCGCCCCCAGGGCGGCAAAGGAGGCGAGGGGATCGTCCAGCTGGTTACGCTCGTCCTGCTTCGGGGGATCGGTGCGGTAAATGAGAATCGACCCCACCGGGGCACTCCGGATCGCCTGCCACGCCGGGACTACCTCGGCGCGGATATCGAGGGTGGTTGTGTCGCTGCCGTCCACCACGGTGCACCGCTCCCCCGCCAGTCCCCGGCAGATCTCGCGGTAACGCCGGTCGGGGTCAAAGACGGTGACCACCCGGTGTTCTTCCAGGAGCTCTTTCAGGCGTTGGGCGACGTAGGTGGTAAAGCTCATCTGGTCTCCTCAATACCGTGGGCGATCGCGATGGAGCGGTCCTCCCGCGCCTTCTCCCGCACCCGGTCGGGCCAGATCGCGTAGGCGAGGTGCGCCCAATCGTAATCACCGGCTTCCAGCTTCTCCCAGATGCCGGCGAGGTAGGTGGCCCACTCCCGGTGGCGGAACATCCCGGCAAAAGGGGCGGCCAGGATCGGCACGCC